>JANXVF010000138.1 GCA_025351785.1 Flavobacterium sp. | reverse complement strand
TACAATCCTGCCCAACTTCAATAGGTTGTGAAAAACTGATATTAGAAAAATCGAAATTCATTTTGTATGGAGTTACAACAATATCCATTTTTTCAGGAAATCTAGAATGGTTACACTCCGCATCTGCATTTAAATGAATGTCTTGAAATGAAATTGTATAATTACCTGATTTTTCAAAAACAAAATTATTAATTTCATTTCCGTGTAAAGTAATGTTAAAGTAACCATTATCTGTTTTCGAAATTTTCCAAACACTTAAATCATCAATTCCATCAAAACTAATTTTCTCACCAAACGAAATTGTTTTATATAAATTTTGATTTAAATCTGTAAAAAGTTTGTTTTGACCAAAGATTATATTAGTACTAAAAACATTAACTGCCAGAATAAAGATAAAAAAATATTTTGCTTTATTTGAAACTTTTTTAAATTTGTAATTGTTTTTCATATTTTATGTTTTCTATAATGAAAATTTATGTAATCAGTATGAAATAGTTAAATTTTAGCTAAAATTATTAGTCTAATTCTTGGCAAATTTAGTTAAATAATTAATAATAAAATCAATGAAAAAAAATAGTTTTGTAGATTTTACACTACAAAAATTTGATGATAATGAAGGAATAATATCGAGAAAAACTTAATAATGAGAATATTATTAAGTTTAGGTATTTTCTTTAAAAATATCAGATAAAGAGACAATATTGTTTATACCTAGCTTAAAAAATATTCTGTTTTTGTAAGTACTAACAGTCGACATTTTTATAGACAATTTATTTGAAATTTCAAGGTTTCCATATCCTTTCAATAATAACTTTGCAATTTCATGCTCTCTGTTAGATAATTGATCTAGAGTATTTTCGAAGCTCTTTTTTGATTTTTTTAGTAATTCAAATTTAATTTGATTGGTGCTATAAAATCCTTTTTCAAACATGATGTTAATGGCTTCTACAAATTTATCTTCATCACAAAATTTATTCAAAAATCCGTTAGCTCCTTTTTTTATATATCTAATTGCAAAATTTTTCTCATCGTGTGATGAAAAAATTAATATTTTAGCTTCGGGTTGGATTTTTTTTATTTGCGACATTATAGATATGTCTTCGGCACCATTGATATTTATATCTAATAAAACCAAATCTATTGACAGGGTATTTAAAATTTTCAACATTTGCTCATAATTCTCGGCATTATAGGTGGTATAATTTTTAAACCTTTCTTCAAAAATTAACTCAATACCTTTTCTAATTACAAAATGGTCATCAACAATAAGTATATTCTTTATTTCCATAACAATTATTGTCTAAATCAAATCATTTTAATTTCCCCAAATTTAAAATTTTTAATTATAAAACAAAAAAAAACTTTATTTGTGATAAATAAAGTTTTAACAATTTAATTTTTTGATTAACTATTCTTCAGACACTACAGCTTTATCTTTATCTTGACTCACTTTTAAAGTTGTTGCAACACCATATTGATCAATCATTGTCATGTTTAAAACATCTTTTTTAGATAACTTTTTTGAAACTATTCCATTAAAATTATTGTAAGATAAATTCATTTCGGTTAAGTTTTTTAATTTCTCTAAATCAAAAGGAATTTGACCTTTCAAATTATTGTCAAACAAACTCAATGTTGTAAGTGATGTTAAATTTGAAACTGCACTATCAAGCGTTCCAGAAAATTTATTACTATTCAATTGCAAATTTTTCAATGATTTGATAGTATATAATGATGAAGGAAATTCTCCAGTTAACTGATTATTGTAAACTGATAACGTTTCAAGATTTGACAAATTTCCGATGTTTTTTGGTAACTCACCAGTTAATAAGTTCATAAATAACTCTATTGATGTTAACGATTTTGCATTTGTAATCTCATTTGGGATTGAACCTGAAAAATGATTGAAAGATAAATTCAAAACATTTAAATTGATTATTTTTCCTATGGATGCTGGTATTGTTCCCGAAATTTTATTTTTAAATAATATTAATGTTTTTAAATTCTGAAGTTTTGAAATTGACGCAGGTAATACTCCATTTAAATTATTATCAGATAAATCTAATGCAATTACTTTATCATTTTCAACCGTAACACCATACCAAGTGGACACTGGAGTTGACAGGTTCCATTTAAAATTCCAATTTTGACCCTGAGTTGATTTATTTAAATCTAATAAAGCATTTTTTTCTAAAGCCGAAACTTCAGCAAAAGTTGTTATTGATACAAATAATACTAAAATTGATAATAAAAATGTTTTCATGATATTTATTTTTAACACTCAAATATACTTAGTTTAAACGTTTAAAAACAAATAAAATCGATGAACTACATAAATTATAATGAAATAGATATTATATGTAGCATTTTTCTTATATTATAATTGTTTTGATAATGAGAATTTAAAAACAGAACCAATCCCAAGCTCTGACGAAACACAAACTTTGCCACCCAAACTTTCTACCACTTTTTTTACGGTGGTTAAACCAATGCCACTGCCTTTCGAATCAAAATCATTTTGATTATCGACTGTTTGAAATAATTCGAATATTTTATCAAAATTATCTGGCAAAATACCATTTCCGTTATCAGAAACACTAAAATTAAAGTAAGTATCATTTTCAATTAAACTTACCTCTATAATTTTGTTCGATTTTGTGTTATATCTTATTGCATTTGAAAGTAAATTTAACATAACTTGTTGCAACGCAGCTTTATTTAAAACAACTGTATCATTTGCAAAATTTGTTTTTATTGAAACACCTTCGTCTATGGGCAACATCCGTTTCAATTCGTCAATTAAAACGTTTAAATTAACTAGTTCATTTTTTCGTTCCAAAAGCGAATCACTTTTGTAAAAATTTAATATTCCATCTATGTAGTTTCGAAGGGAGTTTGTAGCAGATCGCAAATAGTTGAAATATAATTGTGTATCTTCATTAAAATTATTCTGATTTTCATCTTCGATTATTTTTAATAATGAAATAATATTGGCTAATGGCGATTTCAAATCGTGCGAAACAACACCAGCAAATTTTTCTAAATCATTATTTTTACTTTGTAACGAAATTTGCAGATTTGTAAGCACATTATTTTGATATTCCTTTTCAAATAAAATAACAACTTGCTTTGCTAAAGTTTTTAATGCCTCAATTTGATTTGAATTTAAATCTCTAGGTTTAACATCAAAAACACACAGAGTTCCTAACTTAAATCCATCTGGATCAACAAGTGGTACACCAGCATAAAATATAGCCATTCCCTCATCAACAAGTGGATTGTCAAAAAAACGGTCGTCTTTTTTGCTATCATGAACAATGGTAATGTCATCATCAGAATTTATTGCATGCGCACAAAATGAAATCTCTCTAGGCGATCTATCTTCTTTCAAACCATGATGCGATTTAAAAACATTGAAATCATAATCTAACAAAGCAATTAAGGCGACAGGAACTTCACAAATATGTGCAACTAATGATGTTATATTGTCATAACTTTCTATAGACAACTTATTGAAAGTTTTATATTTATCAACAGCACGTTGTCTTTGAATCTCGTTTAAAGGTAATTTTGGAGCCTTCATAAAATTAAATTTCAATTAGTTAGTAATGTACGAAAAATAAATAACGGTAGATTTTTTATATATTTTAGAAAGTATTACCTAAAAATACTAAATTTGATTTATAAACCAATAAACTAATACATTATGAATTACAATTTTCCAATTATTCTGTTGGCGGCATTTTCGTCATTAATCGTAGGTTTTGTATGGTACAATCCAAAAGTCTTCGGGTCAATTTGGATGCGAGAAACAGGAATCGTGATGGATGGTTCAGAAAAAAAAGGCATGGTAAAAATGCTTTTATTTAATTTTATCTATTCTGTTTTTATAGCTATGTCGTTACATCCTATAGTTATTCATCAAATGGGAGCAATTTCGATGGTTGGAGGTCCAATGATGGTCGAAAAAGCATTGCCATCCTATGCTAATTTCATAAACGATTATGGCACAGCTTTCAGGACATTTAAGCATGGTGCATTGCATGGTTTTTTTACGGGATTATTTTTTATATTTCCATTAATTGGTATTACTTCACTTTATGAAAAACGTAGTTTTAAATATGTTATTTTAACCGCAGGGTATTGGTCAGTAAGCTTAATGATTATGGGAGCTATTATATGCCAATGGTTTTAAAATCCTAAAAAACAAAATCAAATCCGATTCTTAAAGTCGGATTTTTTTGTTTAAAAATTTTATAGAAATCAAATACTACTGTGAACGTTTTTTTTAACTAATTTTGAAAAAAAACTAAATTGAAACAAGATTTTTCATTCAAAATATTTTCACAAACCAGTCAACTTCCCGAGCAGTGGGATGAAGTCGCAAACAATAATATCTTTCTTCAAAAAATTTATTTAAATGCTCTAGAAAATGCATTGCCCTTAAACATGATTTGCAATTTTATTGGAATATTTAAAAACAAACAACTAATTGGAATTTCAATTTCGCAATTTTTAGATGTAAATAAACTAGAATCTTTTGGAAATAGAGATCGCTGTTTTAAAAAAACAATTCGTAATTTTATTTTCAAAAACTTCTCGTCCCATGTTTTATTTATTGGTAATAACATGCTAACGGGACAAAATGCTATTGCCATTTTAGATAACGAAAATTCTGAAATAGTATATCAGACATTAAAACTAGCTGTAGATGAATTGAAAAATAATTTCAAAAATCATGGGAAAAAAATTCACATTATTACCTTCAAAGATTTTGATTACAACGAAATTATACCACTTGAAAAACCCATTTTTTCTAATTTTTATACCTTTTCTACACAACCCAACATGATTTTTAAAATCAAAAATGAATGGCATTCTGATTTAGATTATGTAAATGCGTTATCAAAAAAATATCGGGATCAATATAAGCGAGCTCACAAAAAAATTGAGGGTGTCGAAAAGCGAAAAATGAACCTTGAGGATATTGTCAAAAATGAAAAAGTTATTTATAATTTATACCTTCACGTAGCAAAAAATGCACCTTTCAACACATTTTTTTTATCTCAAAATCATTTTAGTGTTTTTAAAGAAAAACTTAAAGACAAATTTTTATTTTATGGGTATTTTATTGATAATCAATTAATAGGATTTAACACTTTGATAAAAAATAATACTTCAATGGAAACCTATTTTTTAGGTTATGACGAATCTATTCAACGAGAAAAAATGTTGTATTTAAATATGCTTTATGACATGATTGCCTATTCTATAAATAAAGGATTTAAAGAAATTATTTTTGCTCGAACCGCACTAGAAATAAAAAGTTCGGTGGGAGCTAAACCCGAAAAAATGTATGGATTAATTCAACATTCAAACACGTTTTTAAATAAAAATATGGCAAGAATATTTAATTATTTAGAACCCGAAACCCTGTGGCAAGAGCGAAATCCATTTAAATAAAAATTCGATTTATCTATAATTTTTAAAGCCCAATTATTCAGATTAAATAGTTTACCAAAATTATAAAATTGTTACTTTCATTTGCGAGGGCAAAATTTCAACTTCAAGCTCGGTTTCTTGTCCAATATATTCTCCATCAATTTGAAAACTAACTGCTTCAGTAAGACTAATGGTGGCTTTTGTTGTTGAAATAATAGCTACATCTTCAAAATTTACAGGGATATTTCCAGTGATGATTTTTGCGAAAACAACCAAATCTAAATTTTTCAAAATAACTAATTCAAACTTTCCGTCATTTAGTTTACCGTTAGGATTTATAGTTACTCCTGTTCCATATTTTTGAGAATTTGCAATTACAATCATTTGGGCATCGCAGTTAATGGTTTCATTATTTGCAGTTATTGTAGCAAAAAAAGGTTCGCCACGCTCATTTAATGTGGTAAATATTTGCAACGCATATCCCAGTTTTCCTCTTGTAGAGCTGTTTTCATAATTTTTTACCAACTGTGCATTCAATCCTAAATCGCTCAAGTGAATACTTTTTTTTCCGTTTATTGAAATCATATCAATTTCGATAAAATTTAAACCAAAAACTACAGCTAAATTTTCTTCTAATGTGGTTGGCAAATTCAAATCTACCGACAAACCGTTTGCCGAACCTGAAGGAATTATTCCAAAAATAACATTTTGCTTTTCTAGGGCTTCGGCTACCATTTTTATAGTTCCATCACCACCAGCTATTATAACGCGTTCTGGTTTATGAACTTTATATAAGTTTTTAATTGCCTCTTCATCGTCTTTGCCCGATGTTTCATATACAATTATATCTACTTCATATTGTGTTGCAAAAGCCTCTGTTTTGTTTAAAATTTCTGTCTTATCTAAATCGCCCGATATAGGGTTTACCACTAAAATGTATTTCTTTTTTACTGCCATAACTTGTAATCATCAAATAAATTGTATTTTGTACTCTCAAAATCAAAAGTATAAAATTAAATGAAACCCATCTTAAAATTATATCGCGGTTATGCCAACGAACAGGAATTAATTGTGATGGGTCACGTTTTTAAACCTACTACAAAAGAAGACTATAATTTTCTTAAAAAGAACTTTAAAAATGCAACTTCTATAATTAAAATGTTTCAAATAGGCACACAACCCAATGCTGACGTCTATTTGCATTTGAATGGAAAAAAAATTCATACAAAAACTCTTGATGACGGATATTTTAAATTTTGTATTCCCCTGGTTGATGACTCAAAATATGGTTGGATTGACTATAAAATAAGTATTTTTTATAATGATGAAGAAATAGTAGAATCGGCAAGTTTCATTAAACCTAACGTTGGGAATTTAGGTTTTATATCTGATATTGATGATACTTTTTTAATTTCACATACCGGAAACCCATTGAAAAAATTATATATTTTATTGTTTAAAAATGTCTATGATCGCAGGGTTTATCAAGATGTAGTGGCGCATTATCAACAATTAAGTACGGCAGGCAGAAGTGATAAAACTGAGCAAAATGCTTTTTTTTATGTTTCGAGTAGCGAGTGGAATTTATACCGATTTATCACAAAATTTGCCGAAATCAATCAATTGCCAAGAGCCGTTTTATTGTTAAAAGATATTAAAACTAGCTTGACCAATTTGTTCTTTACAGGTCGTGGAAATCACAATCATAAATTTGAAAAGATAAAGCATATTTTAGAATTTTATCCAAATTTGATATACACGCTTTTGGGAGACGATTCGCAACAAGATCCCTATTTATATGAAAATATATGTAAAATATTTCCATTAAATGTTAAGGCAGTTTACATAAGACAAACGCGCAATTCTAAAGTAGAAAAAGTTGTTATTTTACTTAAAAATTTAGAAACTTTGAATGTAAAAACCTGTTATTTTAAAGACAGTAGTCAAGCAATTGCTCATTCTAAAAGTATCGGGTTAATATCTTAGGCTATGGTTTTAGCCCAGATTGAAGTGAAAATCCTTTCTTTACAAAAACTATTTTTTGTACCATTTACAGAACGACCAACGGAAGTTCCTGTAATGGATTACAAAAAAAGTTTTTGTAAAGAAAGATTGAAACAAAAAGCTGGAATTAGCTCCTGAAATTACATTGAATCTATTTCTTCTTGAACAGTTTCCCACTCGGATAAAAGTTTTTCTAAATCGGTTTTTTTCTTGTTGTAAGCCATAAAAAAACTTGCATTTTCAAGATGTTTGTCATAGTTAGATTCCAGATCTTTATCGTCTTTTTGAATATCTATTTCGAGCTGTTTTATGGTGCTTTCTACTTTGCTCAATCGGTTTTGTAGGACTTTGCTTTTCTTTTGATCTTCATAAGATATTTTTGAAACTTCTTTTGGCAACTCCTTTTTTATGATATCTTTTTTCTCGACTTCACGCATATTTTCAAGATTACGCATTTCTAGAAAATAATTGATATCGCCCAGATATTCTTTTATTTTTTGATCTTTAAATTCATACACAATATTTGACATTCCTTGCAAAAAATCTCTGTCGTGGGAAACCAACAAAAGAGTTCCTTCATATTTTTGAAGTGCGGCTTTCAACACATTTTTTGATTTAATATCCAAGTGATTCGTAGGTTCGTCCATCACCAAAACATTGATGGGTTGCAATAATAACTTGCATAACGCCAATCGGTTACGTTCGCCTCCAGAGAGTACTTTTACCTTTTTTTCGACATCGTCTCCTCGAAACAAAAACGATCCCAGCATATCGCGAACTTTACTTCTGTTTGTGTCTGTTGCCGCGTTTTCCATTGTTTGCAAAAGTGTAATTTCGCCATCGAGATATTCTGCTTGATTTTGAGCAAAATAACCTACCTGTACATTATGACCCAATTTTATTTCGCCACTGTACTCAAATTCGTTTACAATTGCTTTTATAAAAGTCGATTTTCCTTGACCATTTTGTCCTACAAATGCGATTTTGCTTCCTCGTTCTACCAGTAGCGAAATATCTTTTAAAATCACTTTATTTCCGTAGGCTTTAGTTACATCTTCGGCTTCAATCACAACTTTTCCGGGAACTTTTGAAACAGGAAATGAAATATTCATCACCGAATTATCATCTTCATCAACCTCAATTCGCTCTACTTTATCAAGTTTTTTAATTAACGATTGCGCCATAGAAGCTTTTGATGCTTTGGCTCTAAATTTTTCAATTAGTTTTTCGGTTTCTTCAATTTTTTTTGCTTGGTTTTTTTGTGTTGCGAGTTGTTTTTCTCTGATTTCGTGGCGTAATTCTAAGTATTCCGAATAGGGTTTGTTAAAATCATAAGCTTTGCCAAGCGATATTTCGATAGTCCTGTTGGTAACATTATCTAAAAACATTTTATCGTGCGAAACTATCACCACAACTCCTGGAAAATTTCGTAAAAATCCCTCTAACCAAATGATACTTTCTATATCTAAGTGGTTAGTCGGTTCGTCAAGAAGCAAAATATCGTTAGATTGCAACAGTAGTTTAGCAAGCTCAATTCGCATTCGCCAACCGCCAGAAAATGTTTCGGTTTGATCGTTAAAAACCTCTCGTTTAAAGCCTAATCCTAACAGAATTTTCTCGGTATCACCAACATAATTATAGCCCCCAAGTAATTCAAAACGGTGTGTATAATCTGATAAATCTTCAATAATTTTGCTGTATTCGTCACTTTCATAATCTGTCCTAGTAACTAGTTGATGGTTTATTTGTTCTAATTTTTTCTCAACAATTTTAATTTCTGTAAATGCTTCATAGGCTTCTTCAAGAACTGTTCTTCCAGCTTCAAAATCAATATCTTGTCGCAAAAAACCCATCTGAACTTCCTTTTCGGTTGCAATTTGACCTGAATCTGGTTTAAAATCGCCTGCTAAAATTTTTAACATTGTCGATTTCCCAGCTCCATTTTTACCAACAAGCCCTACTCTATCGCCCGAACCTAGCCGAAAAGTTACTTCTTCAAACAAGTAAGAACCACCAAAAGAAACCGATAAATTATGAATGTTTAACATTATATTGTATTAAAAATTGAGAAGTATTTAAGTTATATGGACTAATTTTATATCAAATTATAATCCAAAAACAAATTTTTTGCAAATGTTAAAAAAAGGAAGCAAATTACATAGTATTTTAACAGGAACTTGTCCCAGATGTCAAGAAGAAAGTATGTACACGGACAAAAATCCCTACCATTTGTCGCATTTATATAGTATGCACGAAAATTGTAGCCATTGCAAATTAAAATACAAAATTGAACCTTCGTTCTTTTATGGTGCAATGTATGTAAGTTATGGTTTAACCGTTCTAATTGGAATATTAGTTTTTCTAATTGCCAATTATTTTGTAGTGCTAAATGCAGGCAAAGCCCTGTTACTAACCTCACTTGGTATTGTAATTTTTGTACCCATTACAGCTCGATTAGCTCGAAATATTTATATCAATATGTTTGTTGCATTTGATAAAAATTGGAAAACTTTACATTAATTTAAAACGATTATCTAGCGCAATTTCGAAGTACCTTTTTTCATCCTTTCCTATTATTCAATTCTCATTGCGTTAAGAGTTAAAACAAATTAAATCATTTGTAAAAATGTATACAATTACAAATTTCATGGTTTGTTAAATCTTTTTATATCAATGTGATCATCCAACGGAACAGAATTTTCTATAAAGTTGAATAAATCTGACGCCATTGCTGGAGCAAGCATTACACCTCTTGTTCCAAGTCCGTTTAATAAATGAATATTTTTATGTGTAAAATGAGTTCCTATAATAGGTTTTCTGTCTTTAACTGTTGGTCTAACCCCAGCTAAATGGACTACAATTTCAATATCGCAACTTAACAATTGCATCAAATGGTCTAAGAGTTCCCGTTTCCCTTCTTCAGTTGGATTGTTAGTTTTATCGTCCCAATTATAGGTAGCACCAACTTTATATAAATCATTTCCCAGCGGAATTACATACACTCCCGATTTTAAAATTACATTTAAATCTAAATTTGGTGCTTTAATTATTAATAGTTCACCTTTCGTTCCGTCTAGTGGCAAGTCATTAAAAAATGGGTTTAAAACCATCCCAAAACCTTCTGCAAATACAATATTCTTTGCCCTGATATTTTTATAGGTTACAAAATCTTCAAAAACCTCTAAAGCTGCATGAGAAAATGCTTCTTCGATGTATAAATTAGTGATTTGTAAGTGTTTTTGATATTCTTCTACTAAGAGTTGCGTATCTATATATCCTGTAAATTTAACTTCTCCAAAACCAAATGGAGATGTAACATATTTCAATTTATTTAAAATTAAATCAGTAGACAAAAATTTCGATAAATTTGGTTTGTCCGAAGCTTGAAACCAGTTATTCTGTTCTTCGATTGAGTAGAATTTTCGCAACAACGGTAATTTATAATCTAGTTTACAATTGAGTTTAATTTCTAAATTTTTATAAAAAACTTCTAACAAATCCAATTGTTTATTGGCTTGCCAAACCTGACTAAATCGTTTTAAAATAACAGGATTATATAATCCTGCAGCAATTTTTGAAGCGTGATGCGATTTATTATTTATAACAATTATTGATTTATTGTTCTGCAAGGATTTCTCTGCAAAAGCAATACCTCCAAGACCACAGCCAACTATTATATAATCTATCATAAAGTTAATGATTATTGGATATTGGTTAATTGATTAGTTATAATAGTTTACTTATAGGAAATTCAAAATAAGAAAAAACTCCTACTTTTCAGTAAGAGTTTTTTATAATTAAATTTAGAATATATTAATAATTCCACATGTCTTGCTCAAAATCCCGAATTTTATCTTTAACTCTTTCGGATTCTAATAATTGCATTTGAGCATTATCTTGCATATATTTTTCAATAGTTCTATCGCCATAAACGTTTTCTTCTTTATAAATAACTCCATTAAAACGGCGGGAATTTAACAA
>JANXVF010000133.1 GCA_025351785.1 Flavobacterium sp. | reverse complement strand
GTTCGCAACCTCGCAAAGCCACGAAACGTTGGCAGAGATTTTGGGCGAAATCGTAAAAAAGACGAAAATTTATGAAATTGAGAAAACATTTAAAAAGATATTCTGATTTGTACTTAATTAATATTTTAACAATCATTTCAGGAATAATATTCTACTGTTTTGACAGAAAACCTGAAATTCCAATTGCAATTTTCGCTACAGGTATTTCTATTTCATTCGGCTTTAGACAATATAAAATTGAAAATGATAAAATGTTTAAAGAACTATTTCAAAGTTTTAATGAAAAATATGATTTAAAATTTAATAACAAACTAAACAAGATTGAACAAAAAACTAAAGAAGATTTAAACTATGAATTAAACAAAAAACAAATTGCCTTAATAATGGATTATTTAAATCTTTGCGCTGAAGAATATCTTTGGTATACAAAAGGAAGAATCGATGAAACTGTATGGAAATCTTGGGAAAAAGGAATGAAATTTTATATTAATATAAAATCAATAAAAAAAATTGTAGATACTCAAAAAGCTCAAAAAGATTCTTTTTACGGCCTTTTTGAAAAATTAAAAATTGAATAACTAAATTATGGATTTCATTAAAAAACTTTTTGAAACAAAAGAAACTAAACTTGTTCTTTCAGAATTAGAAGATTTGAATTATTTTTTCGAGAGTGATTCTATAAACACATATGCTTTTAGCTATACTTGGGAATTGGTATATAAAGAAACAAAAAGAAAGATATTTACAAATTCTAAACTAATTACAAAAAAACTTAAAAATAAAGAATTAAAACCAAACATTCTTTTATTTGATTATGTTTTAAAAATAACAGAATCGGCAATTATTTGCAATCATCATAACCATAAAGAAAGATGGATAACAAACAGTCCTGATAATGTATATAAAATTATATTTTTAAAAATTCTTCATAAGCTAAAAGAAAATAATGTTCTTGAAAATGATGACGTAAAAAGAGTAAGAAAAGAACTTGAAGAAAATATAAATTATATATGTCAAAAAGTTGAACGAATAGATATAGAATTAAAATTCAAAGAATGGATTAGTCTAACTCAACCAGAAAAATTAAAATTTAATCCAACATTTATTGAAGTAAAAGATAATTGTGTGGTATATGGACTTAATAAACATATGGGAAGAATAAGCATTAGTATTGACAAATTCTACTCAGAATTAGAAGAAAAAAAATATAGTTTAATAAAAAAACCTCTGCCAACAACAGTTTTGTGATAGAGCGGGCTTGGGTCTTTAATTTACAATTTGTTTTGTATCTTTAAAATCAGTGATTAACCAAAACTTGGGGCGTATATGTCCCACTCCATCGCAAAGCTGCGGGACGTTGGCAGATATTTTCTAAAAAATAAAAGGTAGATAATTGTCATTTATTTTAAAAATTACTTGATTACAAGTTGAATATTAATACTAAATAGTGAAAAGTCGGAATAATCGAAACAGCGACTCTTAAAAACTGAAAGTAGATAATAACAATAAATATTTTATAATGAAAAAAATTTTAATTTTAGCAATTTGCTTTATCGGAATGTCTGCAATGTCGCAATACAGAAAAGATGGAAATCCCGATAGACGTTACAAACAAAATGATACTGAAGCAAATAGGCAGAATGATGAGTTTAATGCTCAACAAAAGCGTCAAGAGGCAGAAACCAGAAGACAAGCTGCTGAACAAGCAAGACAACAAAGAGAATATGAAGCTGAACAAAAAAGAAGACAAAAAGCATCAGGTTATTAAAAAGTTTAATGGGAAGTTTTAATTAGTTAAAACTTCCTTTTTTACACATTATTAAAAAAAATTCTTAATTCGTAGAATTAATTTATAAAAGCAAACAATAAATTTAATTACATAATCCTAATCACAATGTGAATCTAATAAAAAAGTACAACCATATAAAGTTAGGATTAAAACATATTTAAAACTTGTAATTAAGAAGTTTTTAACAACTATATTAAACTACACACAATTCTAATAACAATAACAGCTCTATAAGATGCAAATATCCAAACTGTTTGACTTCAAAAACATCAGCTCAACAAATGCACACTAATAATATGACTGAACATTTATAATAACATATGACCTATTAAAAAAAACATCTGCCAACAGCAGTTTTGCGATAGAGCGGGCTTGGGTCTTTAATTTACAGTTTGTTTTGTATCTTTGAGGTCAGTAATTAACCAAAACTTTAGGCATATTTGCCCCACTCCATCGCAAAGCTGCGGACCGTTGGCAGTAATGCCTCGAAACCGCTAAAAAAAACAACCTAACAATAAAAACATGGGATTTACAAAAGCACTTTTTTATCCGACTATTGATATTCATAATGAAGATTGGTTGAAAAACGCAATTCTTTTTTGGGACGAAATAAATACAATTGTTCCATCTTCAATAATCAATCCTTACCAAGAAAATACAACACAATATTTAGCTGATGAGGGAATTTTAAAGCCAATGCCTGTAAGTTCAGATTATGAATTTATAGAAGAGTTAACAGCTGATACTTTAAATTATCTAAATACTAATGAAGGTTTCCAACTTCTAACGCAAGGACAAGGTCGTAATTCTGTTATTCATAGAGATAAATTGCCGAGAGATGTCAGAAATCTTTTTGATATTCATCCAGAAAAGTTGCCATATGAAATTCAAAATCAACTTCGTAGAAGTATGACAGAAGATGGTTGGTTTAGAGTTGACAGTAATTTTGCAACTTTTTATATGACACTTCTTGCAAACAAAATATGTGAACAGAAATCAATCGCACTATTAACTGACAACTCTCTAACATCAAACTTAACAGATTTGGTAAGGCTTGATAACCAAATTGCAATAAACGGACGTGAAAGAAATTATCATCATATCCGAAATGAAAAGTACATAAATCTTTCTCAAGGACTTTTGACAAATATGATAATCAAGGGAATTAAAGTTTCTAAAACATCAACTTTAGAAGATGTCGTGAAATTCAAAAAGAAACATCAAGATGAACTTGGCCTTTTCAGAACAAATATTGCTAAATTAACTAAAGATGTTTCAAATGACATTCCTTTTGAAGCAATGAAACAACAAATTGAGGATATTTATAATGACGAATTTCTTCCATCTTATAATAATTTCAAAAAAGCATTAGATGGTTCGGGAATTAAATGGGTTTCTGATAACTTTATGAAAATATCTGTAATTTCAACGAGTGCAACAGGTTTACCAATGGCACTACTCGGACTTGCATTACCTCAAGCGTTATTAGCTGGCGCAGGAGTTTCTATTATTTCTTCATTAATTTCATACAATCAAGATAAGAAGGAAAAATTAAATGCTAATCCTTATTCTTATCTATTAGCGGTTGACAAAAGAATGTAAAAAAAAGCACTACTGCCAACACACGTTTGGCGCAATTGCGAATTTTGTGGTATATTCACGTTCACGTTTCGCAAGAAATATTTTCCTAATGGAAAATATTCAGTTCCGAAGTTCGCAACTGACGCCAAGCGTGGGAACGTTAGTAGCTATTTTAACACGAATACGAATCTTAAGAAAATTATGAATTTAAGAAACAAGATTATCTTTTCAATTTTATTTATTTCAGCTTTTCTAGTTTGTTGCAAGACTGAGAAAAAAGAAATCAAAGTTGTAAAAAATAAAAACTATGAGTTAAAGATATCAAATGACCAAAAAGCTGTCTTGATTTTGTTTCCTTGTTTTCCTTGTGATATAGAAAATACAAAAACAGAAGCTAAATTTTTAAAAGATTTTGAAATAGAAGGAATAACAACTTTGCTTTTAAATTATAATCAAAAATTATATTTAACTGAAAGTGATAAAATGGAATATTCTAAAGCAATAAATTCAATTCTTGACAAAAACGAAGTAAAAAAAGAAAATATTTTTATTGGTGGCTTTTCTAGTGGAGGAAATGTTTCAGTTTTATTAGCTAATTATTTATTTAAAACACAAAACCAAATTCAACCAAAAGGAATATTTGTGGTTGATTCTCCACTAGATTTAGAAGAATTATACAATGGCGCAAAAAGTGACATAAAAAAGAATGTAGATAAAGATGCGGTTGAAGAAGGAAAATTTTTGGTTGAAATGTTAGAACAAGAAATCGGAAAACCAGAAGTAAATATTGAAAAATACAAAATGCTTTCTCCATATCTTATTTCAAGTAACTCAACAACAAACATAGAATATCTTAAAAACATAAAAGTTAGATTTTATTGTGAGCCAGATTTGGAGTGGCAAATGAAAAATAAAGACAGAAAATACGAAGAACTTAATGCGTATAAACTTGAGAAAACATATAATTCGTTAGTGAATTTAGGTAACAAAAAGGCTGAGTTTATTAAAACTATAAACCGTGGTGTAAGAGCTAATGGAGAAAAGCATCCACATTCTTGGAATATTGTAGAAAGGAAAAGTTTGATGAAATGGATAAATGAATAAAAAAACAGCTACTAACAGCGGTTTCAAGAAATGGCGAAAAATATAGTAATTTCACATTTGTTTTCCCTAAGAAATTTTATCTTTTCTCAATCCAAACTCTAGCATTCACAAAAGCTTCGATCCAAGGAGAAACTTCATCATCTCTATCTTTTGGATAAAATGCCCAGTTCCAA
>JANXVF010000117.1 GCA_025351785.1 Flavobacterium sp. | reverse complement strand
ATCAACATTTTGACCTTGTTCCATTACTGTTTTGAAATATAATTCTGTAATTGGTGTCGGAACAGAATAATATTTAATATCCTCTGTCCCTAGATATCCAAACTGCTTTCCAACATAACCAAATTCTGGATAAGTGCTAAATTTTGTTCGCCCGAAATCTAAAGTAGTGTAGGGCTGACCTTCATTAGAAAAAGGAAGCAGACCAAAATTATCTTTTCGTAAATAATTATAATCATATTCTTTTTTAATTGTCAGTGTAGTATCAACTATTGTAGTATCTTTTGAAATACTATAAATTTTATACAAAGTGATAGGTGCTTTTCTTGCTAGTTCTTTTGCTTTTTGAGCTTCAGTTTTTATTAAACTTTTACGCTCATTACCTTTTCCTTTATCTTGGGAATAGTTAGAGTAACTTGATATCAAAAAAACAAAAGCAAATAATAATCTCATAAAAAATTAAAAGAAACAAAAATAGTCAAATGTTTACTAGAATATGAAAAGAATATCATAAAAAAACCGCCATAAAGGCGGTTTTTAAATCTCAGAAAATGCTTATTGTTGCCAGAAAGGTGTTTTAGCACTAACACTAAATAAATCAGAAAGAGTAACATTAGGGACGTTTGCAGAATTCGCAATATATTCAGAACTAGGATAAATTAATCTATTTGGTCTTTTTGCGTATGAACTATTCAATGGCATTGGATTCAAAGGAAATCCTGTTCTAGTATTGTCAATATATGATTCAACAGCATTAGAAGGAAGGATAGCTATCCATTTTTGATACAAAATAGCATTATAGTTTTGATTAAAAGTATTAGCTGGATTATAACCAAAATTTGGTTTAGTAGCATTAATTGTAGCCAAATATGTTCCAGGAACAGCAGAATAAAATGACATTGAAGCATTAACTCCAGCATTAAATTCATTTTGAGCATTTAAACCTAATAAAGCAAATGCGGGTTTTACAGAACCAATATGAGCAGCTTCAGCTTGTAAGAAATGACTTTCGGAAGCAGTCATTAAATATCCATTAACACCAGCTAAAGTATTACCAGTCGATGTTAACGGTGTTGCTGATCCTACACCAGTTTGATTGTAAGCATTAAAGAAATAACCTGAAAATTTACTAGGTTGGCCAGTACTAACTCCACCAGGTTTGTAAACATCAACAAAAACACTACCTTGAGTAACTCCTCTGTAAGAAGATGCTATACTTTTAAATATAGAAAATCTTCTTGGATCACCTAAATTTGGATAAAAGACATTAGAACCAGCTACGATTTCTTGATCAGCAGGTGATGCATAATTAATGTTTGCGTATGTATTCATACATTTAGCAATATGACCAGATGCAGCGTAAACATTGTAATTTGTTGGATTTGCATTCAAATCAAAACCAAAATTAAAAACTAATGGATTAATAGCGTCATTTCTCGTTTTACTGTAACCCGGTTGAACAGTAACATCTGAAGTTATGAATGAATTGTGTCCATTAGCAACCATATCAGCTAGTCTTTGATCTCTATAAGTAGCCGCAGCACCAGTAGAATTTGACATTCTTAACAACATTCTTAACTCAATTGTATTAGCAAATACTTTCCATGAATTAATATTACCAGAATATATAAAATCATAAGTTACCGATTTACCAACTGATTTTGGATACGTTCCTGAATTAATATCATCTATCAATGTTCTTGCTTCATCTAACTCTATAAATAATTTTTTATAAATCTCAAAATCATCATCATACTTTGGAGTGATATTATTAATTCCTTTAAACGCTTCGGTATATGGGGCATCACCATATAAATCAACAATATAGTGCATATTGAATACCTTTCCTATTTTGGCAATAGCTTTAAACTCTTGATATGACAAATCTGTATCGTTATAATCAATAATTTTTTGATAAACACCAGTACGCAAATATAAATTTTCCCAAACGTTACTGTAAAATAAATTGGTTATGTTAAGAGAAAATTCGTCATTAAATGGACTAGCATAACTTTGTACATTACCACCGCAAGCATTTGAAAACAGCAAACCTAAACGCTCCATATTTGAGGCTTGATTAGCATAAGATAACGTTTGGGCGGCAGACAAATATTGGTCAGGAGTAGCTTGATCAGCTAACAATTGATTAGGATTTGGACCTAGATCTAAATAATTATCACAGGATATAAATCCAAAAGACAATAAAATAAATAATATTTTAATTTTTTTCATAATTAGCAATTTAAAAAGTTACATTTAAGCTAAAGCCATAAGTTTTTGTAGTTGGATATTGACCAACATTCGAATAACCTGGCACTGTATTTGAAGCAGAAGCCTCAGGGTCAGTGTAACCCAAATTTTTTCTACCATATTTATCACTATTGTGAATGAATATAATAAAAGGATTTCTTGCATTTATACCAAATTTAAAAGAGCTAATTCCGGTATCTTTCAACATTTTACTTGGTAATGAATAAGATAAAGATATCTCTCTAATTTTAATCGCCGAAGCATCAATTATTGAATATTGACCAACTCTTGCTAATTGAGCATAATAAGTAGCCAATCCTCTAGTATCAACCGCAGCAACACCACCAACAGGTATAGTATTTGGAGCATAAACTGGAGTTGATGGTAAACTTGTGTTGATAACAGAATTAGGAACCGTATATCCTTGGTTTCTATCAAATTCAGCAGAATCTAAAGTATATCCGGCAAATAGCATTGAATTATAAGTATCTGAATAAACACTATAATTAGCTCTATAATCAGCTAAAGCAGTCAAAGACAATCCTTTATAAGAAAAAGTATTAGATAAATTTATAATATACTCAGGTGTGGCTCTACCCACATTTTGCAAAGAAGATGTTATCTGAGGTATACCATTTGCTCCAACTATAATACTTCCATTAGAATCAGTAGCATATTGAGTAGCTTTAATTGTAGGAAATTGCTCACCAACTACAGCGTAAATACCAACACCACCAGTAGCATCTAATAATAAGTTAAGTTCATCTACTCCATTTGAAAGTTCTTTTACTATAGTTTTGTATTTAGTAAAACCAGCTCTAACATTCCAATTAAAACCATTTTCATTTTTAATAGGTGCAAACCCAAGACCTATTTCAAAACCTTTATTTTGTAATTTACCTGTATTGCTTAATAAAGTTGTTGCATAAGCTGCTCTTGAAGTGGTTGCATTTGTAATTAATTGATTGGTATCATTTATATAATAAGAACCATCAAGCATAATTCTGTCATTAAAAAGGCTTAATTGACCACCTATTTCTTTAGAAAATACAAATTCTGGTTGAACTTTTGGATCGACTAAACTTGTTCTTGGGGTATAAGAAATTAAACCACCTGTGGCAAAAGGATATCCTGAAGCTCCAAGAGCAACATCAGTTGTAGCATATTGTGCAACAGAACTGGAGTTTCCAACCTTACTATAATTCACATAGAATTTAGCATAATTTAAAACTTTACCTTTTAAAGAACTAAAAGCTACAGTTGGAACAAATGATAATCCAGCCGAATAATAATTGAAGGGTTTACCAACAATAGTTGATGACTGTTCAACTCTATCTGTTAAATTTAAAAACAAATATCTATTATAATCAAAATCTAAATTAACAAAACCAGCAACTTTACGTTGTTGAATGTAACCATTATTCAATGATGTAATTCTATCAGGATTTGTAACGTTTTGAATATTATACCATCCTGGGATTTTTAAATTTGAACCACTTTGCTGAGTAAAAATTCTGTAAGAGTCTTGTATATTCGAACCAATGTTTGCTTTAAAATTTACTTTTTTAGATAAATCATAATTTAAATTTAAAATCAAATCATTATATATATTTCTTGCAGAATTTGTAGCAATAGAAAAAGTTGAAACACTATATTGGTCAGAACCACCAAAATCTTGATAACTTCCTGTAGCATTTCCTCCAGTTAATATTGAGGAATAATCATAAAATGCATTTTCATTAAATCCATCATTATGAGAATTAGAAACATTAGAATTTAATTGAACGTTAGCAGTATTAGTTAACGAAACATTTTTATTAAATTGATACTCAAGTCTTAAAATACCATTAAAATTATTAGTATTAGAATTGAATCTTTTTTGTTTGATAATTTGCCAAGGGTTTTGAGCATATACTGTCCAGTGATGTGCTGTACCCGAGTCTTTGAATAAATTAATGTCTACGTTCGTAGGAGTTTGTAATAACTCATATAATAAATTAGAATCAGTACTAGTTGAATATTGATTAGTGTATCCAGCGGTACCATCGATTTTCCATTTACCCGTTTTCTTACCCGCCTTTAATAAAAATACATTTCTTTTAGATTCATCTCTATCCACAACGAAATCGGTTGTTTGACGAGAATAACTAGCCATAACATAACCATCTTCGTTTCCAGAATTTATTGTAATGTTATTTTGAAGGACTATGCCTGTTTTAAAAAAATCTTTAATGTTGTTTGAACCTCTTGATTGCCATACACTTTGGATGATTGAACCATCAGCTTGTGGAAGACCTACAGGAACAATAGTTCCCGCCCACTTCGGATCAGAAAAAGACGGTCCCCAAGCACCATTTTCAAATGGTGAATATTGAGTATTACCATTTCTAGGGTCAGAAGGATTTAGAAAACCAAAATCATAATTTAAATCTACCCAACCTTGTCCATATTTAGTTTGTCTTTTAGGTAAAAACGAAATAGATTGGAAATCAACAGAAGAGCTTAAAGAAACTTCAACTTTAGAAGATTTAGAACCTTTTTTTGTAGTGATAATTAATACACCATTTGAACCCTGTTCGCCATAAAGAGCTGCGCCTTGAGCACCTTTAATAACATTTACCGACTCAATCATGTCTGGTGGTAATTGTTGCAAAATAGTTGCTGAAGATATTGCATTATCTATAACTACTAACGCTTGATTGTCTCCAGTAATAGTTCTGTTACCTCTTAACACAATACTTACATTAGAATCTGCACCATTAGAAGTAGTGTTAATTTGCAAACCGGTTACTTTACCAGCCAACGATTGCACAACATTAGGATTGGATGCTTGAGTTAATTCCTTATTACCAACAACTTGTTGTGAAGATGTTTGAGCATTTTTTGATTTTTTGATACCCACACCACCTGTAATTAAAACGTCGTCAAGGACGGTAGCTGCAGGTTTTAAAGTTAAACTTATTGTATTTGAAGCTCCAACTGGTCTTTCCATATCGGCTGAACCAATATAAGAAAATACCA
>JANXVF010000105.1 GCA_025351785.1 Flavobacterium sp. | reverse complement strand
AGTCTTTCAGCTCCGTGATGTACTTTTTGATTTCCCGCCCGCTCATCAACGCTTCAAGACTTCGATGCCCAAAGTACCTTTCGAGCCTGAGCACCAGCGCAAACCCAACCTCGCCGGCAAGCTCAGCTTTCGTAACTACGTCTAAAAACATCTCGTCCGGGATTGGCTCTTTTGTGCCTTTTCTGGACCGAGTAGGTAGGCCAAGGTTTTTGGCAGTAATCCCTTTTTGATCAGGCTTACCGTGCAAGGCGGTCATGCACGCCCGAATTTGCGCGACGGTGTTGTGCAAAGACGCGGTCGTCAGCGCCTTGCGACCTGAGTCGGGTGGAGGCGATTTTAGAAAATTAATGAAAGCCTGGACCTGCTCAAAAGTTACCGTTTTCATGTACTCAATCGGCGAGCCCGCTGATTGACAGAATTCAATGAAATTCATGCACGTGCGTACCGATGCAGCTTTGGTACTCCTGGCACCACCCTTGTGCTGAACTGCGGCGTAGACACTTTTTTGCGCAGGTGATTTATTACTCATAAGTGAAATCCTCAAGTTAAAAATATCAAACAAACTAACCAACTAACCAACTAACCAACTAACCAACTAACCAACTAACCAACTAACCAAAACAGAAATTCAGAAACGAACGGAAAACAAAAAAGTCAAAAATTTAAGGCGAGCTCGCCCCTCCCTAACAAAAATTTGCGGCAAAGAAGCTGGGAAGGCATCTCGCTGTGGATAAAAAAAAAGAACTAAAAAGTAAAAATAAAAACAGTGACAAAGTGCTGAAAAAAGTTGAGGTTGTCACCCGAGGAGGGCTCACTTTGGTCATGTTTTTTGGATGTCAAATCTCACCGCTAAATGCGGTTCGACGTTGACGTTTGACAGCATGCTGTTAAGCAGCATTTAAAGGTCTGTCATAAACTAAATTTATGACTCGGCATGGCGGCAAGCCGCCAATTCATTGGGTTTGCAGACAATGTTGCGAGCTTTAATAAGGTGCGTCACTCTTTATTTGTCACGCAATCGCTGCTTTTGGCAGTGATTGCAGTACTTAAGTCCCGGTAGGAACTGTTTGCGGTTTTTACATGTCGTGAGATTGGGGTGGGGATCGTCCAGCAATGCACGCAAATGCGAATTGGTGGAGAGGTGACGCGACGCATTGGCTGCGTGCTGATTGAAAGGATGTGATGAAATCCAGAGTTATTTGACTTTGAAACGGTACCGTTTAAAAAGTACAAATAGCTCATAAGTCTGATCATAAGATCAGTTTTTTTTTGAAGAGCTGTGAAGGCTCTTTTTTCGTAGCGGCTCACGCCGTTTTTTTTCGATTTCAGTTGGGGCTGGACCGTAAAAATTTTATGGAGCTGTTCCCTTCTTTCGAAGGAAGCAGAACCATACATTTTTTTATGTATGGTTGCTGGCAAATCGCACGGAAATTTGTCAGGCTAGCGGCTACTGCCGGGCCAACTTTGCAAGCCTAAGCTTGACTACGATTTCAGCGTGGATTTCGATGCCGCGGTCGTCTTGTTGAAGACCACCATGAAGCAACGAGGCGCAAGCCAAAACATCTGAAAGTTGGAAACGACATTTACCTGATCCACCAGCCAAGGGCACCAACTTGCCTGCTTTTTGCAAGGCAAACGTGTCAGTGCGGCTAATGCCTGTCAACGCCAAGATTTCTTGTCGCGTAATCGAGAAGTTCATTTGAACCTCCATTTGCTTTCGATTGGTGGTGTGTGCTGCGCGCGTGCACGTTGAGCTTAAAAGCGGGGTCGTTTAAGTTTGCAAAATTTGAAAACAAAAACGACTTTGATTTATGCGCGCAGGTTGACGCCTTGTCGGTGTCAACAGGACAAAAACTGAGGATTTTTAAACGCCCAAGGCGCGTCTCACCTGTCTCAGATATTTTTGGAGCTGTTCGCTTGAGCGGCCTTGTCCAAGCCAGCTCTCGCACACAACGGTTACATATTCTGCGGCTGAGTCACGCCATAACACATCGGAGAATGCTTGCACGTTTAAACGCTCAAGCACTGAACGGCGGTGTCGCCGCTGCATCAAAAGCAGTTTTAAATCTGAAGCGCAAACTTCAGTTTTTGTAGCACTTGGAAGTGCTGTTTTTTTGAGCATTACGCTCGTTAACTTTCGGCCTTTAGGCCTCAGTCAATTAGGTTTAAATTACGCTTCAGCGCAGCCTAAGTTTACTGCCTTTTGTTGTGTAGTGTTAAGCCAGTGCGTCAAGCCTAAGTAGAAATCTTAATTTGCTAGAGAGAGTTTCCGGATTCGAATCGTTGTTGGACTTTTTTGGATCGTCCTGAACGCATCTGCTTGCT
>JANXVF010000079.1 GCA_025351785.1 Flavobacterium sp. | reverse complement strand
CTGGGCATTGATTGAGAAACTTGTTAAAACAAATAGAATAATAATTTTAATACTTTTCATTTTTTGGATCGATTTTAAACGACTCCAATTTTAGTGAAAAATTTGCAAATAATAGTAGTTTTTTGTGTTAAATGCAGTTTTTGAAATTTGAAATTCAATTAAAACAAAATGTAAGAATAAATTGTAAAGCGTATATTTGTATAAATTAAAGATTAACTATTCCAAAATGAACAACTCCATTGCAGGATTTTCTAAATTATCCAAAGAAGAAAAAATCAATTGGATTGCAAACGAATATTTTTCTGACCCGACGCAAGCCATAAATACAATCAAACAATATTGGAACTCTGATGAAACTTTACAACAACTTCATGATGAATTTATAGAAAATACTATAACCAATTTTTATTTACCACTCGCAATCGCTCCAAATTTTTTAATAAACAACAAATACTATTCGATACCCATGGTAATCGAAGAAAGTTCTGTTGTTGCTGCAGCGGCAAAAACGGCAAAGTATTGGTCAGAACGTGGAGGTTTTAAAGCCTCAGTTTTAAATTCAGAAAAAATAGGGCAAGTTCATTTTGAATTTAAAGGAAACTCAGAAAAACTTCAGGCTTTTTTCGATCAAATTAAACCAAAATTACTTCAGGATACAGAAAGTATTACAAAAAATATGCAAAAACGTGGTGGTGGAATAGTAAATATAGAATTAAGAAATAAAACTAGCCTTTTAAAGAATTACTATCAATTACATGCTACTTTTGAGACTAAAGATAGTATGGGAGCAAATTTTATAAATTCGTGCTTAGAACAATTTGCAAAAACTTTAAAAACCGAAGCTCAACTGTATAACAAATTTTCTGAAATAGAGAAAAATATAGATGTTATCATGTCTATTTTGTCTAATTATGTTCCTACTTGTATTGTAAGAGCAGAAGTTTCCTGCAAAGTTGAAGATTTAGCAGATAAAAATATTTTAAATCCACTAGAGTTTGCAACTAAATTTGTGCAAGCTATAAAAATTGCAGAAATAGAACCTTTTAGAGCAGTAACTCACAATAAAGGAATTATGAATGGCATAGATTCTGTAGTTTTAGCAACCGGTAACGACTTTAGAGCAGTCGAAGCTGGAGTTCACGCTTACGCATCTCGAAACGGAAATTATTCAAGTCTTTCTCATGCTACTATCGAAAATGATATTTTTAAATTTTGGCTCGAAATACCACTCGCGCTAGGCACGGTTGGTGGCGTTACATCGCTACATCCCTTAGTTAAAATGGCTTTAGAAATTTTAGAAAAACCTAGTGCTCACGATTTAATGAAAATTGTTGCATCGGCTGGTTTGGCTCAAAATTTTGCTGCTTTAAGAAGTCTAACTACAACAGGAATTCAAGAAGGACATATGAAAATGCACATAAATAATATTTTAAATCAATTTCAAACAACCGCAGAAGAGCGAAAAAGTATAAAAAAACATTTTGAGAGTAATTCGATTTCGCATGCAACTGTAGTGAGTTTTATCAAAAATTTGAGAAAAAATTAGGAGCTAATGTTTAGGCATTTATATAAACCATTTTCCTGCTTTCATTTCAAAACTCCATTCCCGAAAAAAAATCGGGAAAGGAGGTTTTTCCCTTCAATCAGGGCTAGTAAATTTACTTTAGGGAACTAAAACAGCATTACAAATCAATCATTTTGAAAAATAAAATCTTTTACAGTAACGGAAAATTACTACTCACAGCAGAATATTTAGTACTTGATGGAGCAAAAGCGCTGGCTTTACCCACAAAGTTTGGTCAAAATTTAATAGTTGAAGAAACATTAGGAAATGCAATCGAGTGGACTAGCTTTGACGTTGATGGAACTATTTGGTATCATGATAATATTAATTTTCAAGACATAATATTTCAAAACATAATAGATAACAATCACAAAATCAGAAATACTTTAATAAAAATTTTACATGCCGCTTATATTATAAATCCAAATTTTATTACAAATTTTTCGGGTTACAATATCGTATCAACACTTACATTTCAAAAATCTTGGGGATTGGGAACATCCTCAACTTTATTAAATAATATTGCCCAATGGACAAATATTGATGCTTTTGAGTTGCTTCAAAAAAGTTTTGGGGGTAGTGGTTATGACATTTTTTGTGCTCAAAATAATTCGCCAATTCTCTATCAGTTAATTAATAAAAAACCTGTTGTATCTCGTGTAGATTTTAATCCAAGTTTTTCTAAATATATCTATTTTGTTTATCTAAACAAAAAGCAAGACAGCAAAAAAGCTATTGATTATTATTTGAAAAATAAATCAAAAACTGACATCAATGTTCAAAAAATAAACGATATAACTAATCAAATTATAGAGGCAAAAACAGTTTTAGAGTTTGAAATTTTAATACAACAACACGAAAGTTATTTAAGCAAAATTTTAAATCAACCAACGGTAAAAGAGCTTTTATTCTCAGATTTCAAAGGCACAATAAAAAGTCTTGGCGCTTGGGGTGGCGATTTTGTTTTGGTCGTTTGTCAAGAAAATCCAACAGATTATTTTAAAAATAAAGGCTTTGAAGTTTGTATTTCTTACAAGGACATGATTTTATAAAACTAAAATCATTTTTATCATTCTTCTTTCATTTTCCAGCAATCCTTTACGTGATCATTTACCATACCTGTTGCCTGCATGTGAGCATAAACAACTGTAGATCCTACAAATTTGAAACCTTGACTTTTTAGATTTTTACTTATTTTATCCGATAAAGGTGTTGTTGATGGTATATCATGTATTGATTTTCTAAAATTTTGAATTGGTTTCCCACCAACAAAGTCCCATATATATTTTGAAAAACTCCCAAATTCCTCCTGAACTTTTACAAAAGCAATCGCATTATGTATTGTTGCTCTAATTTTTAATTGATTTCTAATAATTCCAGAATTTAGAAGCAACTCTTGTACCTTTTCTTCTTTATAATTTTTAATTTTAGTATAATCAAAATCATCAAATGCTTTCCTGAAATTTTCTCTTTTTGATAATATTGTATACCAACTCAATCCTGCTTGAAAGGTTTCGAGCACCAAAAATTCAAATAATTTTGCATCGTCATATACTGGAATTCCCCATTCGTAATCATGATAATTTTTGTACAAATCATCTTTTTCACACCAACCACATCGTGTTATGTTGTTCATTTATTAATTTTTAGCTAAATATTTTTTTATTAAATCATGTCCTAAATAAATTAATGGTGTTAAAACTACAGCCAAAACTAACTTGAAAACATATCCTGTAAGAGCAGATGTTATAAATGTTGTAAAACTTATTTTGCCTGGTAAATAAAAAGCGATTCCTAAAACAATAAAACTATCAAATAATTGAGAAATAACTGTAGATCCTGTGCTTCGCAACCACATTTTTCGATTGCCTGTTTTGTTTTTGAAAAAATGAAAAATTGAAACATCAATAAGTTGTGAAGTTAAAAAGGCAATTATGCTTCCTACAATTATCCACATACTTTGACCAAAAACTGCTAAAAATTGCAAATCACTCACCGGGCTAATTCCTTTTGCGGCAGGAATATTAATGGCGATTAGTAAAATGAGAAATGAATATGCTATTAAAAATGCCGTTATTATTGAAAGTTTCTTAACGCCTTTTTCTCCAAAATATTCATTTATTAAATCAGTTGATAAAAATACAATTGGCCAGGGAATAATACCCATGCTCATCACAAAAGGTCCAATTTGAATTAGTTTTCCACCAATTAATTCTGCAACAACAGCATTTGTGATGAAAATCCCAGCGAGTATTACAAAAACCAATTCTTTTTTTGTTTTAAACATAAAAAAATTAAAAAAACTTCACTTACAAATATAGTATTGTTTCTAGATTTTTTTAAATAAATTATTATTTTATATCCTATTAAATCGTTGAATAGTCCTTTAGGGATATAATTTTTATTGCTATAAAAATAAAGGTAAATACTTATAAATAAAATATATAGCTTTATCAAAATATTTTTTATCGATGAAGTTTAAAAATTTAAAAAAATAAAACATAAAGAATATTACCTCACAAATTCTACTTTTTTAGAATTTCAAATAAATGTGAAGATTATTGCATCATAAAATTTTAACATCAATATAAGTTGGAGCAAAGTAGTATTTTGGGAACTAATGCAAATGAAAATCAAAGTTTTGACCAAAATAATTAACTTTTTCAAGTTTATTTATCTTTTCAAACTAAAATGTCCTTTAGTTTCTGGTTCATTTTGATTTATTCTAAAGCTATACCAATAGTCATCTGACGAAAGTTGTTTTCCGTTAAAAGTACCATCCCAATAATTATTTTTTGAATCTAGAATTTGTATTAATTTTCCATAACGGTCGAAAATTTTAGTTTCGGCATCGGGATAATAT
Organism: Flavobacterium sp.; assembly: GCA_025351785.1. GTDB lineage: Bacteria > Bacteroidota > Bacteroidia > Flavobacteriales > Flavobacteriaceae > Flavobacterium. The sequence goes on along the minus strand of JANXVF010000079.1, from coordinate 36,447 downwards.
TCTAAACCTTTGATTGAGAAAAAATCATTAACCCCATCATTATTTGGAGTAAAAAAAGCGGTTGTTGTAATTATAAAAAAGTTAAAACTGTCTTGTCCACAATTATTTTTATCTCTAATGTAGCCGGTATATTGACCTCCATCTAAAATAGAAAAAATATTTGAATTTTGATAATTTTCTCCATCTATAGAAAACTCATAATTTCCGTTTCCTGTATAATTTATTGTTGCAAGATTATTGTTTTGTGTTACAGATGTAATTTTTGGTAATTGTGTCTGGGTTACTGTAATTGTTTTTGTAACACTGCAACTTTCAGGAGCAAGTGAAGTCACAATAACTGTATAAATTCCGGGTAATTGAGTTACTATTGTTTGGGTAGTAGAACCGTCAGACCATAAAAAAGTTGCATTAGAAACTTCGGCATCTAGTATTAAGCTTGAATTTTCACATAAATTATAAGTTACATCATTAACGTTTGGCAAGGGATATACATTTACTAAAACAGGAATTTTAGCACTATAACACCCATTATTATTTCCTTGAACGTAATAAGTTGTGGTTTGATTTAAAGCTGGCGTTATAAAATTTGTCCCAGTTGCAATTGGATTTATATTTGTTAATGAGTCAAACCAGTTAATCGTTCCCACAGAACTTGTTGCATTTAAACTTGCAACATTATTTTCACAAATTTTATAAGTATTTGGCACATTAATAATAGGTGTCATATTTACTGTTGCGATAATAGGAGTACGAGTTCCAGTACTACAACCCATAGGGAATGCATCAACATAATAAGTTGCAGTAGCATATAAAGGTGGTGTTGTATATAAATTTCCTGATGCTAATGAAATCCCTCCTGTTGGATTTTGATACCAATTTACAGTTCCTAATGATGCAGTTGCTTCTAAAGTTAGTGTGCCAGAATCACAAACTGATGCGGGTGTTGTTGAGGTAATTGTTGGAATAGAGATAGTTGAGCTGGTTGATATTTGCAAAATTGGATCGCCAGGCATCCCTCCATATTCAACTATATATCCTTTAGGTTGATAATTTCCATTGGGTTCGCCTGTATCAGATAAATCATTCCAAGAGCCTGTTATGCCAACTCCAGGAGCAGTAATATGTGCATAATCTTCATTTCCTGAGCTATTTGGTTCACCTGTATTCCAAAAAGCAAAGTTAGGAGAACTTCCGTTAGATAATCCATTCCAAAAGTTTAGACCAACTTCTGGTCCTGTCATCCATTTCCACACTCCTTCAGTTTGCTCATCACTACCACCAATCCATCCAGCTCCAGATGCTTGTGCGCCCGAAATTTGTGCTTCTTCTGCTGAAGTAATAGTTGCTAAATATCCTTGTAAACCATAATAAGTTGCATTTTGAGCTGCAATTTTTGCATTTGTCCAAGTTATTCCTAAGTCGGGTATATATTGATAATAATGCCCATTTGAAGGTAAATAATTTGCCTGACCAATAGTTATTGAAAATTTTTTGATTCCCGATGGAGTTGCCGAATTATTAAAATAATCAATGTCTTTAATTGCATTTTCTAAATCTATGTAGGTAGGTTGCACACCACCAACACCACTCAAGGTTAGCTTGCCTGCTGTTGCATTCCATAATGTTAAAATGGTAGGATGAAATCCAGCTAGAGATATAAAATCTTGTCCTTGAATATAACCTGATGATATTTGAATATAAACAGCATCAACACCAATATCATCTGGATCTGTAAAGGTCATATTAGTAACAATTTTTAATGTAGATAATGGGCAGTACAATTGATCACCAGTTGCAATAAGAATTGGAGCAACATTAAATAATGGTATATTTTTCGATATTTTTCTTTGTTTTATCGTATCATTATTTATTCTTTGCATTTGATTTTTAGAAAAACAAGCTGTAATAAATTGTAATAAAATAAAAAAAGTTAAAAATATATTTTTACACATGCAGTAAATTTAATAATTAAAAAAGTCAGATACTGTTAAAATGTTTTTAAATATTTGATTGTATGGAACTGATTTTTTGAAACAAATCCCAAATTACAATTCCTGCACTAACTGAGATGTTTAAAGAATGTTTTGTGCCAAGTTGTGGAATTTCTATGCATCCGTCACAGATTTTTATAGCATCTTGAGAAACTCCATACACCTCATTGCCAAATATCAATGCGTATTTTTTTTCTTTAATAGGTTGAAAATCATTTAATAAAATAGCATTTTCGACTTGTTCAACAGCAAATAATGAAACATTTTCTTTTTTAAGATTTTCAATAACCTCTAATATATTTTTGTTGTATTCCCAAAATACAGTTTCAGTTGCGCCAAGGGCAGTCTTGTGGATTTCTTTATTTGGAGGAATTGCAGTAATGCCACATAAATATATTTTTTCAATCAAAAAAGCATCAGATGTTCTAAATACGGATCCTATATTATGCAAGCTTCTTATATCATCAAGAATTATGATTAAAGGAGTTTTTGTTGAAGCTTTAAAATCGTCGACAGATTTTCGGTTTAATTCGCTATTTGCTAGTTTTCGCATAGTATAAATTTTCTAATAATAAAAAAACCATCTCATTATATAAACGAGATGGTTTCGGCATTTTTATAAATTAAAATTTAGCTTTTTGTAGCAGGAACTTCAGCTGGAGTTGCGTCTGGCAATACATTACCTTTTATAGTAACTATTTTATTTTCTTGACCTACAGCATTTGATTTTATAGTTACAGTTTTTGTAAATTGTCCAACTCTATCTGTAGCATATTTTACACCTATAACTCCTTTTGCTCCTGGAGCAATTGGCTCTTTTGGAGTAGTTGGAACAGTACAACCACAAGATCCTTGAGTACTTTCAATAACTAATGGCTTATTTCCATTGTTTGTAAATACAAACTCTCTTTTTCCGTCAGCATTGTGAGGAATTGTTCCATAATCAATAGTTTCATTTTCAAAAACCATTCCAGCTCCTTCTATTGAAGGCATTTTTGGAGTTGCAACTTTAGCAGCAACAACTTTTTTTGATTTTTTTGCTTTTGATTTAGTTTGTGCGCTTGATGTTGTTAATCCAAAAACAACCAATACTGCTACTAATACTATTTTTTTCATTTTAAGTTTATTTAAATAATTAATATACAAAACTAAAGAAAAAATCGTGCCAAGCTTAAAAAAAAACTTAAAAAAAAATTAATTTTTTCATTCTATAAGATTATGAGTTCAAAATATTTAAATTCGTAACTGTTTTAATTTAATATAAATACATTGGCACTAAAAGAAAAAGAAATTAAAGAAACGCCCTTAATGAAACAGTACAACGAGATAAAAAGGAAATATCCTGATGCTTGTTTGTTGTTTAGAGTTGGCGATTTTTATGAAACTTTTGGGGAAGACGCTGTTCGTGCTTCCAAAATTCTAGGAATAACCTTAACCAAACGTGGTGCTGGATCTGAAACAGAAACTGCTTTGGCGGGCTTTCCGCATCATTCTATAAATACTTATTTACCAAAATTAGTAAAAGCAGGATTAAGGGTTGCTATTTGTGACCAACTTGAAGATCCAAAGCTGACAAAAACCATTGTAAAACGAGGAGTTACTGAACTTGTTACTCCTGGAGTTTCGATGAATGATGAAGTTCTACAGTCAAAATCAAACAATTTTTTAGCTTCGATTTATTTTGGTAAAATAACAGTTGGGATTTCATTTTTAGATATCTCGACAGGCGAATTTTTTACGGCTCAAGGAACTATAGAATATATTGATAAGTTGTTACAAAATTTTAGTCCAAGTGAAATTTTAATCCAAAAAACAAATAAAAATCAATTTAAAGAAAGTTTTGGCGAAGATTTTAATATCTTTTATTTAGAAGATTGGGTTTTTAAAGAAGATTATGCGCACGAAACATTAACGAATCATTTCCTTACTAATTCTTTAAAAGGTTTTGGAATTGAGGAATTAACGGATGGAATTATTGCTTGTGGTGCTATTTTATATTACTTGTCCGAAACGCAACATAATAAGGTAAAGCATATTACAAATATCCAGCGGATTGCAGAAGACGCATATGTATGGATGGATCGATTTACAATTAGAAATTTAGAGCTGTATCACAGTTATAATCCTAATGCTGTAACATTAATCGATGTTATAGATAAAACCCTTTCGCCAATGGGAGGTCGATTGTTAAAAAGATGGTTGGCTTTACCACTTAAAGATATTAATAAAATTAAAAGTAGGCACGAAGTAGTTTCATATTTAAAAGAAAATCAGGATATTCTCTCTAAAATTCAGAATCAAATTAAGCAAATTTCCGATTTAGAACGATTGATTTCAAAAATCGCCGCAGGAAAAGTTTCGCCACGTGAAATTATTTATTTGAAAGATTCTCTAGATGCCATTATTCCGATAAAAAATTTGGCGTTAGACAGTAAACAAGATTCGGTACGGGTAATTGGAGATAGTTTGCACAACTGTGATTTATTGAGAGAAAAAATTAAAACAACTTTAAATCAAGATGCTCCCGTTGCAGTTTCTAAAGGAAATGCAATTGCGAAAGGAGTAAATGTTGAATTAGACGAATTAAGAACTATTGCTTTTTCAGGTAAAGAATTTTTAGAAGGAATCGAAAAACGTGAATCTGATTTAACCGGAATTTCATCATTAAAAATATCGTTTAATAATGTATTTGGTTATTTCATAGAAGTTAGAAATACACACAAGGATAAAGTTCCTTCAAATTGGATTCGTAAGCAAACCCTTGTAAATGCAGAACGATATATTACAGAGGAATTGAAAGAATATGAAACAAAAATTTTGGGAGCCGAAGAAAAAATTCATCAAATAGAAGGACAATTATTTGATGATTTAGTTCAATGGATTGCAACTTATATAAAGCCAGTTCAGTTAAACGCAAATTTAGTGGCACAATTGGATTGTTTAACATCGTTCACGCAACTTGCAATCGAAAATAAATATGTATGTCCAACTTTAGACCTTTCGTTTGAGCTTGAAATTAAAAATGGACGTCACCCTGTTATTGAAAAACAATTGCCACTAGGAACTCCTTACATTGCAAATGATGTGTTTTTAGATAGAGAAACTCAGCAACTTATTATGATAACCGGTCCTAATATGTCTGGTAAATCAGCAATTTTGAGGCAAACGGCATTAATAGTTTTATTAGCTCAAATGGGAAGTTTTGTTCCTGCACAATCGGTTAGAATGGGAATAATAGATAAAATTTTTACTAGAGTGGGAGCGAGCGATAATATAAGTATGGGTGAATCAACTTTTATGGTAGAGATGAACGAAACTGCTTCAATATTAAACAATATCTCTGATCGTAGTTTGGTTCTTTTAGACGAAATAGGTCGTGGTACAAGCACTTATGACGGAATTTCTATAGCCTGGGCGATAGCCGATTTTCTTCATGAGAATCCAGCAAAACCTAAAACACTTTTCGCAACACATTATCATGAATTAAATGAAATGAGCGAACAATTTGAGCGTATTCAAAACTATAATGTAGCGGTTAAGGAACTTAAGGATACGGTACTTTTTGTTAGAAAACTCACAAAAGGAGGGAGTGCTCATAGCTTTGGAATTCATGTTGCAAAAATGGCAGGTATGCCTCAAACAGTAATCCAAAAAGCACAAAAATTACTTAAAAAACTTGAAAAAAACCATTCAAGTGAACAATTAACGGGAATAAAATCGTTGAAAGATGATTTACAGTTAAGTATTTTTACCATCGATGATCCCTTATTAGAAGAAATTAAGGATGAAATTTTAGGATTAGATATTAACACGCTCACACCTGTAGAAGCGTTGATGAAATTAAATGAGTTGAAAAAGTTACTAGGGAAAACTAAAGTTTAGACCGATAACAGATTAAGTTTTTAGAACTATTTTTTTTAGAAACGTTTGTGTAATTCATTTTATGTATTATATTTGCACCCGCATTAACAACCAATTAATGCTGTTCATTATTATTATGAAAATGCGAAAATAGCTCAGTTGGTAGAGCGCGACCTTGCCAAGGTCGAGGTCGCGGGTTCGAGCCCCGTTTTTCGCTCGAAAGTTATTTTTTTAAATTTAAAATAATTAAATATCATTCGCTCGGATGGTGAAATTGGTAGACACGCTGGACTTAAAATCCAGTGAACAGCAATGTTCGTGCGGGTTCAAGTCCCGCTCTGAGTACAAAACCACTTCAATTGAAGTGGTTTTTTTTTATTTTAATACTTTTGATAATTTAAATGTTAATCTTGAATTTTTGAAATTTCAATATTACAATTACACTATTTTTGGTACACTACTTTTATAACTTAAAAATAAACTTTGAAAAATTTAAAGTCATATAAAAACTAAAATAGAAAAAATATCGATTAGATTTTTTTAGATTTTTAATCAATATTCTATTATTATTGGTTTTGGTCTTTCATGTGAATTTATTTTTTTAACCATATAGAAGCATAGATTATTCTTCTGAATAAGTATAATTAGAAATTTATTTTTTCACATAGCTATTAATTTTATATAAAGCAAAGTTCTTTTAATAATTTGTTTTTATATGTTTCAATATAATTATTAGACTAAATCTTATTATTTTATTCTAATAATCAAAATACCAATTAAAAATATCACACCGTAAGCCCACAGAAAACCAAGTTGTATTTTCTTTTTTAATAGTGTCGGTATCTGCAGTTGGATTAAAGTTTCGATAAATTAAACTTCCAAATATTTTTAAGTTTGTAGCTGGATTTATCAAATATCCAGCTTGTAGGTCGGCTATTAAAATTGTAGTTCTATTTCCTTGTCCAACTTTTACACCGGTATCAAAAGGTCGATTATCATCATATGCTTTGTAAATATTTCCACCATAATTATAGTTATCAGTTGTCGAATCAAAATCGAAACCTCGAACTCCATAAGTAAATTTAGCATCAGCAAAATAACGACCATTATGATATCGTGCAATAGCTACAAACTCTTTTGCATTACCTCCCCAGTTGTGTCCTAAACTCTGATTGTTATGACCATAATTTGTTAAAACATCGCTGTGAGAATATACATAAGGCCTTATGTGGTTGTACTCAACTTGCAACAATAAATTTTTAATATTGAAGGCATCATAATATTTTAAACCAAGTTGATAAGCAAACTTATTTTTCCAGCTATTGTCTTGTTTTTTTACTTCGCTTAACGAAAATTCATCTAACAAGAACTGCCCATAAAAATTCACTTTATTGTTGAATTTATATTTTGTAGAAATCCCTAAAAGGGCATTGCCACTTTTTGAAGACGAGCTGAACTCGACTGTACGATAAAAAATTATTGGATTAACAAAATTAAAATCGAAACCACGATTATTTTGATTGCTCCATACTACAGATTCAAAAAAACCTAAATTTAGTCTTTTTGAAACATTCCAGCTTAAATAATGGTTTGCAACATACTTTGTTGCATAAGTTTTGTCTATTGTAGCGACATCTCTAACATCTTTTAACCACATGTATGTATTTGTGTATTTAATTTTCCAAAAGGAGGTATTTAATTTTAAAAATGGATACGGACTAGCACCATCACTCATCAATAAAGATCGATATCCATCGCCAATAAAATTACGACCATAACCAAGTTGCATATTAAAAAATTTGCTTGGGGTAAAGGTTAGATTTGCTTCGGCTGATGGGAAATCATATGCATCAGTTTTAAAGTCTTTGGCAATACCTATACCAGGAATTATTGCAGGATTACCACCCGCAGGTTTAATAGATTCGGCATATCTGTTATAATAATCTGCAAATCGACCTTGACTTTCATAAATTGTGGTTGTAAAATCAATTTGATCACCAAGTCCGCCTCGAAGCTGAATTCCTCGTGTGTTTACATAAGTATATTTTACTTTACTTGGATCACTTTTGCCTACTTGTAAATCGAAAATTGGGTTTACTGTAAACCAATATCCGTCGCCTTGAATAGCAACTGTATTTTCGTTCCATAGTTTTTTGCCTAACCAAGATGTTTTATTTTTTAATAATTTTAAATTTTCTGCATTTAGATCATAATATTTAGAAACTTCTAGATATGTGTATGGTTTTGAGGCTGTATGATTGTTACTTCCTACTTGGTTTAGAGCGCCATCAAATTGTGCATAATAACTATGTGAAAACGGTATATTTAGATTGCTTTTGAATTGAGGATTTTGAAATTTTTTATAAATAATACTATCAAATTCTATCAATTCTTTATTTTTGTCTACATCGTTTTTGGTTGGTGTTTTGTTAGACATTACATTTTTTTCAGATGAAATAATTTTGTCATTAATCGCTTCTGGATTTTGCAAGGGAATTGAAATTTTTATTGTAAACTTTGAGTAAGAAGGAACTCCGTTGTATGTAGGAGGTTTTATTTTTGGTAATTTATTAAAAACATTTTTACTTTCTGTAACTAAACTTTCCTCATTAGAATCTACATACCGAACTTTAAAACTTCCTGTATCATCTACTTCAAAAAGAACAATTATAGTTCCGATATAATTTTTTGGTAAATTTTCTGGAACTTTAAAATTATTAAAAACAAAATTTTGAACTTCGTTGTTGAAACAATTTTCTAGTTCATTAGTTTGTATTTTTTCACAATTTGGGAATACAGGAAATTGCTCACTATTTTTTTGAGAAAATCCATAAATAGAATTTAAAACTAGAACTAGAAAGAGTATTTTTTTGAGCATTTTTTCTGAAATAAAAATTAATAATTATCTGTGATTGATGTGTTATTTGCTATTGCTAATGCTGCTGAAGTACCAATTCTTTTTACACCCAATCGAATCATTTGAACTGCATCAGCTGTAGTTTTTATGCCGCCAGATGCTTTTACAGACAGTGGCGAGGCATTTTCGAGCATAATGATTATGGATTGAATTGTTGCGCCATTTGTAGAAGAATTTGAAGGTTTAAAAAATCCTGTTGATGATTTAACAAATACATTTGCATAGTTAGTTTCTTTAAAATTTGCTATAATTACATTTTTTATTAAAACACAAATTTTTATGATTTCGTCATTATTTAATGCTGCAACTTCTATAATCCACTTTACAATTTTATTGTTTTCAAGTCCTAATTGGGTACATGTTTTAATTTCATTTTTTACTAATTGAGTTTCACCATTTATAAAAGCTTCATAATTACAAACAAAATCTAAATCATCTGCTCCGTCATTTATTGCTTTTACAGCTTCTAAATATTTTTCTTGTATAGTACTTTTTCCGTGGGGAAATGATATAACTGTTCCTATGGTAAGTTTTGATTTTGATTCTAAAATCATTTTTTTTGCAACAGTAACAAATTCTGGTCTAATCATTATTAGTTTAAAACCTTCATCAATTGCTTCTTGAATATATTTTATTGCTATTTTCTTATTTTCAGATTCAGAAATTCTAGCATCAATAGCAGTTTTTAAATATGTAGAATCTATATAGCTTTTTATATTCATCTTAGTTCACAAAATAAGTGTAATATTAATTTGTGATGGTCAAAAATAAGAAAAATAGAGGTAGCAAAAAACTTTATTTAGTTTATGATTTTAAGGTGATTTACCACTATTCAAATTTAGTTAAAAACTGTTTTCAAACTTTGGCTTTAAGTATCATAAACATAATAAATAATTTTTTGGTAATTGTATTTAGATAAATTACCGCTTATCCAGTATTTTTTTATTTTTTAAGAAGAGTTATTATTAAATATCCAACTATTGCACCAAACGAATTTGCAAAAACATCGTTAATATCTGCACAACGGGTTGTAGTAAATGCTCCCTGGCAAATTTCCATTACAACTCCATAGCCTATTGCAAATAAAATTACATGCCTTTTTAAGTATGTAAACCGATTTTGGTTTTCAGCAAATTGATACCAGACTAATACAAAAACAAGATAGAAGGTGAAATGTACATATTTGTCAGAATTATCAATAGCAACGTTTTTTCCTATATCGCCCAATGGCATTAAACTCAAAATAGTAATTAGGATAGTCCAGGAAAGAGCTAATAAAAACGATATTTTATTTTTAAGCTCCAATTAACTTTCCGTATGCATCGTGGTCTAACAAATCATTCCATTGTGCCAAATCTGAAACTTTAATTTTTATCATCCATCCTTTTCCATAAGGATCCGAGTTGACAGTTTCTGGATTTTTTTCTAGGTCTTCGTTAAATTCGATTATTTCTCCAGAAAGAGGCAAAAATAAATCAGAAACAGTTTTTACTGCCTCAACGGTCCCAAAAACTTCATCGCGATTCAATGTTTGATCTAAAGTTTCAACTTCTACATAAACAATATCGCCAAGTTCGCTTTGTGCAAAATGTGTGATTCCAACAGTTGCAATATCTCCATCAATCGACACCCATTCGTGATCTTTTGTATATTTTAAATTACTCGGTAAGTTCATTGTATTAATAGTTTTTATGTTGATGTAAATATAAAATAAAATTCAGAAACATTTTCATCTTTTAATTTCCAAAATTATATCGAAGTGTAAATCCAGATCGAATGTTTGTTAACGGAAAAGAAGTTGATATTACTGCTTTTGAGAAAGAATGATCGTAATAGAATATTATAGTCAAATTTTTACTTAATGAATAGTCGGCTGTTAATTTTGCTGACCATATATTTTGTCCACCACCAATTTGATTATTATTATAATCTAAATAACGAACTATAGTTTTATTATTTCGGTAGGAAAAATCAAGTTTTAGGTTAATGTCCCCTTTTATAATTCCCGTTGGATCACTCGATAATTGTGATGAAAAAATCACATCTTTAAATCGATATCCTGTACCAATTATATATTCGATTCCTTTTACTTCTGTAAGCAAATTGTTATCAAAACTTAATGATAAGGCACGGTCTTTTTTTAGTTCGGCCAAAAATTTAAAAGAACTTTTAGTTTCCATATCCACTCTAATCAGTGGACTAAATTGTTCAACTAAATTTACATTTCCTACAATGGTTTGATTGTAATAATTACCTCCAGTGTCAGTGCCATTTGGGTTTTGATTGTAATCAAAGTTTGATCTAAACGAGTTTACTGTGTAACTTGCTTTATAACTGTGTTGTAATGAAAAACGTTTAAAATTTTCTTTAAAAAATTTGTAACGCATCAGTCCACTGTATTTTATATTCCAGTTAGGTAAGGGAATATCTCTAAAAATTCCAGTTGAAACTTTGTTTGCAGCCTCGCCTTGTTTGCTATTTGTAATCCCTAATCCTGTATATGCCGCCAAAAATGCAGGAAGTAAAACTGCTTGATTATTTTTTCCATATCCTATTGGGAAGCCATCTGGAGTTAAATTTACAGGATTATTAATGTCGATACCTCTATCTGTTGCTAATCTATTTGCAATAATGATTCTATTGTTTCTAAAATCATCAAATGCCGACGATCCATTTTCATCACTTTCTTTAAAAGCAGTTTTTAACATAATAGTTGAAGTAGCAAAATTTCCTGTATTGTGAGGAGATAATGAAGTATAATTTCCATCATTATCAACATTATATTGTTCGGCAAAATTATTTGCGTATGTTCTATTTCCTGTTAAATCAATTTTAAAATCTGGAAATAAATCCATATTTGCTGTAAAGTCAAGAGTTCTATTTGTAATTTGAGCATAATTTTGATTAAAATCTGGATAATTTGTCAACCATCCTCTTTTTGCAGCTTCATATCGCACTTCATCTTGGTTTCCAAAAACAAATCCTAAAGTAGGTTGGGCAGTTCCAAAAAAGCCTATACTAGGCAAATATCCTGGTAAAGCCGTGCCTTGAGTTTGAATATAATTTACCTGCACATTTTTTACACTTGTTAACACACCTTTTAACCCATCTAGAAAAATATTTGTGTCTTTTGCCGGCTGTGCTTTTATTGCCACAATTTTTTCTCCTGGTTTTGGAGCAACTGCTGGTGCTTTTTGAACTGGTTTTTTATTTTTAATTAATCCAATGTATTTATAAAAACCATCCATACTCAATGTAGTGTTCAACTTGTGAGCGGCAGCATTTTGAATAGTATTTCCTAAATTGTAGGTAGTACCATCTTCTGCTGTTACTGATGCTAAAGCTAATGATGATGCTTGCCAGCTATAATCGCCTGTATAAGTATAGGTTGATTTTACAAAACTTAGTGCAGGAATTTTATTGATAGGCAATTCATAGTTAATTGTTAACTGCTGATTGTGTTGATTTGGGGTTCCTGCGTTCCAGTAATCAGTCCAGATATTATAGCTATTATCTGGTTTATTATTGGCATCTAAATAATTTCTGACAATATTATGAGAAGAAGCTGTAAAATTTACTTTTAAGGCTTTTGTCAAGTTATAATTAAATCCGTATTGATAATTAAACATAAAATTTCTTTGGTATAATGATTCTAAACCAATTCCTGCAACATCTACTAATCTAAATTGTTGCTTGTTGTATTGACGGATAATATTAGAACTAAAGGAAACATTGCTTGGCAAATAATTAAAATTAAAATCGCTTAACATTTTCCAGTAACCATTTTTTTGAAATGTTTTAACTTTTTTAAAGGGTTCAATCGGTTTAGATTTGAAGGCATAAGTATAATCTGCTGTTGTATTTACATGCTGATCAATAAAACTTTCAATCTCATAATTATGGCGTTCTACTTGGTTATATGAATAAGATAAAGTTAAATTTTCTGGATCATAAAAATGTTGTGCTTGTTTCTCGCCACGTAGTTTTTTTACTCCAATAAAATTGATGCTTTTTCGTTTGGTATAATCTGTTGCTCTGTCTTTTATATTCTTTTTTTCAGATTCGCTTGCCGTAACATCTATAAGTTGTTTAAGTTCGATATCTTGATTGAAAGGATCATATTTAGGAACGATGAACTCCTCGCCAACAGAGTAATTAAATGGTAAATTTATTCCCCATTTTTTTGGGAGCAATTTACCTAAACTCAAATTGGTTACTATATTATATTGTTTAGTATCATCTCTGCTTCTCTCGTTAGGTTTTTGTTCTAGCGATCCAAAGCCGATTGTACTCATTTTTCCAGTAGCCGAAAGGGTTGCAAAATCGGCAATATTTCCATCAATATTTCCTACAGCTGCCATACCTCCTTTATTATCCATATCAGACATTCGGAGTTCATTAAACCAAGCCTCACCTTTTATTCGTTTTCTAAATAATGGATGTGTCGGCGTATTTAATCTATCGGTATTATTTTTTACGCCTACCATTAAGGTTCTAACTAATCCAAAATTTGGATTTCCTCTAATTCCTATTCTGAGTTTATTTACTTTATTTACTAACGAAGGATCTAGTTCATCTTCATTGTAATATAAAATTTCATCTGGCAGAAAAACATGACTTAATCCTATAATTTTTAATTTTGTAAGTAACTCTAACGACAATTCTATTTGGTTTGATTCTGGCCATATATCGGTTTGGCTTGTTGCTCCAAATGCTGTTTTCTTTAAAGGAAGTTCTATTTGATAAAAATTATCTGTAAAATCGTTACCAAAACGAATAAATCCAACCATTTCGTCATCATCAATCGAATTTGGATCGTCTGGTAAAGCCTCAGCATGCATAAACATTCTTAGTTTTTTAAACTGTCTCATATCGACACTTATATTTTTAAAAATAGCTCTAGAGTCACCTGCTTCAAGTCCTTGTCCTTTTACCCTTACGGCAAGTGCTTGTTCGTTTTGTTTTATTAAAGTATTATTATTGTACAATTGTTCTCGTTCTACTCCTGGCGGAATAACATAAGGAATAGGCAGTTTGCTTCCGTTTTCTTGTATGCTTAATGAGAACACATCAAAATCAGTATTGTCATCAGAAACTACTGGATCTGATGGATCTAAAGTGTTTACATAGCGTCTCCATTCACCCCTAACTAAGTCTAACGATCCAAATCGAAGCGTAACTTTATTAGTAAATTGAGTCATGAACATTCTCATAAAACGTATGGAACGAAAATCAGATATACCTCCTATTTTATTTTCAGGTTGCGAAATTGGAATTTTAAACTGAACCCATCTGGCTTGTGTAGGAACTGTTCCACCAATATCAGAAATTCTTATATCTGTAATAAAATTTTGACCAACAGTTGCTAGTGCAGCTTGGCTTACATTAATGCTATATTCATAATATGCATTAATAGTACTCATGGTATTGTCGCGATTTATGTCTTCAACATCGGGTATGGTGGTCGAGCCCCTGTTTGTATCTGTAACATTAACAGGCGAATTTCCTTCGGTTCCATTATAATTTTTATATCGGTCAAAAATGGTTCCTGTAGCATTTAAATAATAATTATAATTGTCCTCTGCTGGATCTTGAAATGAAGAAAAAGCTGGAAATTTAGTAGCTTCTTGTGCATCAGTCAATCCGTTTAAACCTAAATCCTGAGAAGCTCTGTTATCTTGATTGGAATCGAATGCATAGATTAAAGATTGCGATGCAGGCACATCTCCCCAAATAGGTTGCGGATTTACTACAATTTGATTATTTCCAATACCATTTTCGTAAAATTTTCTACCATCTTGAAGCACATCTTCAGATATCTCACCAAGATTAAAATAAACCTTTCCAGTATTGGTTACAGGGACTTGAGCAGTTGTATTTCCTGGGTCATAGTAGGGATCTAACATCCAAAATTGTAAATATTCTACATTACTTTGTTCGAAGTTTGTAGAATTTAAAGAACGTACTATACCACCAAAATTATCAGCAGGATTAGGTAAGGTATTTGTAGATGATGTTTGAGGATTAAAATTGTAAGGACCTCGTTCTGTTGGAAAATAACTTAAATCAAGTGTGTTTACAACCTGTGACTGGCCTGCCGCAATTTCTAGTTGAGGATATAACTCTGAACTAAAAATTCGTCTATTATTATTATCGGTAAGTTCATCAATTCCTGCTGGTCGTTGCGTGTAAAATATTGGGTCAATACTATACCATGCGAATTTAGCTCTTTTAAATCCATAATCTAATCCGTTTGATCCACCTCCAAAATCATTATAACCAAGACTTGTGCTATTATGAAGTGGCGTTGACGATAAACTCCAAGCTTGTGCCGAGCGTAAATCTATTGTAGTTTGCGAGCCTTCAAAATTATCAATGTAAACAGTTGCTTCTCCGTTAAATTTATCTCCTTTCGGCGAATTTGGTTTTAAGTAAGCAACTTCACCTCTAAAAGAAAAGTTTGATGGAACATCAGTATCAATATTTGGTAATTTGTTTACTAAACGTGTCAAAAAAGGAACTTCGGTAGAGTAAGCTGCGTTTAAACCATAAATAGTATTGTTTACAGATTCTTGCCCGTAGCTCGATTTTTGTGTAAATGGCTTTTCTGACATTCGTAAAAGTGTTGCTCCTACTAAAAATTTATCAGAAAATTTATGTTCGATATTCACTCCAAAAAAACGACGAGTTTGTTGACCAAAAGTTGAATTATTTTCTACAGTAACTTGTATTGGAGTATTGGATGCTTGCAACGCTGGATCAAGAATTTGAACTCTACCAGCCTGATAATTAACAGTATAATCTATTCCTTCAACCAAAACTCTACCACCAGCAGTAACAACAACAGAGCCTTTTGGAACATTGAATGCGCCAATTGGAATTCCATCACCACCAGATGATTTGAATTTTCCCTTTAATTGAAATTTATTTTTTTCGCTTTCCTGTAATGCTCCAGCTTGTGTATTTGCATAAAGATTTCTGAAAACATATTTCTTTTGATTGGCATTATAATCTGATATATTATTAGGATCACCATAATAATTTTCGGAAGGATTGCTTCTTAATTTTTCAAATAAATATTTTCCAAAAGGTTCTACCGATGTAAAAATTATTCTTCCATTTTGTTGATCTATTGTCAGTCCGGGAATAAAATCGAAAAAACCATCACCACCATCCTGAGGATCGTTGTTATAATTTAATCGATCTACATTAAATACTTTCAACAAAGGTGTTTGTTCAACATTTGCTGGTAATGGAGTAGCAGGATCGGCTTGAGTTATGTAGTTTAATGGCGAAGGATTTGTATACAATATATTAAACTTGAAATCTTCTTTTTGTAGTTGATATCCTCCTTGAATTTGATAAATATTCTTCATCATCAAATTCCAAATAGGTTTTTGAACGTTTGTCAAACTACTTTTCAACATTTTTACAATTAATGCCTGTGAGGTAGGAATTCCATTATTATCTACTTCGGTTGCTGCAACTCCGTCTGTACCAAACTCACCAACTTGATGAACATCGTTTCCAACAGTATATTGATAAGCAACTCCTAGAACTTCATCATTTGCCAATCGTTGTTGCAAGGATAGATAACCAAGTTGCGGATTGAATGTATATTCGTTTGGAAGCAATTTTCGTGCATTTTCAAGCTTTGCATAATCAGTACCTTCGTTTACAGGAACTGTATTGTTAAATCCAGAATTTGATGTAACAATTTGACGAATATTTGTGTTTAATAAACCAGTACCTGCAGTAATTAACTCAGGATCATATCGGTTATTTTTGTTATCAGAAGGGAGATTCGCCGTTTGTGGTGTAAAAAAAAATGGAGGTGTATTTGTTGGAGATTCTATTGCTACAACTTGATTATCATTTAAACCATTCAACTTCGATTCACCTAAATCCTGCAAAGCGATGATGTTTCTTAAATTGTTGTTAGTTTGACTTACTCGGTTTTGCTTGTTAGTTATCCAAACTTCTATTCGAGTAATGTTGACACGACTATCTATAAATGGATAGTTTTTTATTGACGAATCATATTTATCTCTAAAATATTGAGACAAGAAAAAATGACGCTCAGCATCATAATCTAATCCAAATAATTCAAAGTTTTGAACAGTTCCTCCACCTTGTGCAGTAACTGTTTTAGTTTGCGATTTTTGTTCAGAGAAAACCCCTGTTACAGTTGTTTTACCAAATTGAAGCTGTGCTTTAACACCAAATAAACTTTGCGCACCTCTTATTAAAGAACTCGTAAGGGGCATACTCACATTTCCAACTTCAATTTTTTGAATTATATCATCCTCTGTTGGTGCATATTGTAGTTTAATTAGATTTTGAAAAGCAAATGTCGATTGTGTATCATAATTTGCATTTACACTTACTCTTGTTCCTACTTTTCCGTTTAAACTCATGCTGATTCGCTGGTTAAAATCAAAAGTAGTTGTTGATCTATTTCTTGGAGAAAAAGATGGATTGTCTTGTTTTGTATGACGCACTCCAAGATCAACCTCTACTGATCCGGTGGGTTTCACATCAATCGTATTTCCTCCAAAAATAGTTTCAAAAAAGCTGGAGTTAACATAATATCGAGGCAGTAAATTTTTCTTTTTTTCTTCGCTACCTTTCTTTTTACCGTCAATAGCATCTGATTTTTCTTTAAAATAATCACGCATCGATTCTCTTAAAACCAATTCTTGATATTCTTTAGGCGATAGGATTATCGGGTAATTGATGTTGAAACCTTCAAAAGTTTTGGTCAATATGTATTTATCGGTAACGGGATCATAGGTGTAAGCCTCAATAATACTTTTTGGGTTATCGATATCTAATTTCCCTTTATTGTATGTAGTATCAACTTTTACTTGCGCCACCACAACAAAGCTATTCCAAAAAAAAGCAATCAAAATTGCTGTTTTTAAGAATAACTGGGAAAGGCTATGGTAATGTGTTTTCAAGAATTATAAATTTTTTAATGCCTGTTTTATAATGGTTTCTAGAGTGGCATCTGGGTTTTCTGTAATTATTTTATCCACTATTTTTTCAGAAGCTTTTTTCACGAATCCTAAAACTTCCAAAGCAGATAACGCTTCATCTCTGTTTGTATTGCCTTGAAGCATCGAAACTTCATCTAAATCATATAATTTTAACACTTTATCTTTTAAATCTAAAATTGCTCTTTGGGCGGTTTTACTGCCAATTCCTTTTATGGATTGAATGGTAACAACATCGCCAGTCGCTAAAGCTTGTATAATTTGTTTTGGCTCTATAGATGAGAGCATTGTTCTAGCTATACTAGCACCTATTCCTGAAACAGATAATAATAATTTAAAAATCTCTTTTTCTGACTTTTCTACAAAACCATATAACGAATGTGAATCTTCCTTTATAATTAGATGTGTAAAAAGTTTTACAAAGTCTGTATTGGGCAGTAATGTATAAGTGTGTAATGAAATATTCACATGATAACCAACTCCTCCACAGTCTATTACAACATCAGTTGGTGTTTTTTCTATTAGTTTTCCTTGAATATGTGCTATCATAAATTTTCAAACGAGTTCAAATATAACAAAAAACTTGAAATGCAGTAAAATATCTTAAATTTTCATTATAATTTTACATCAAAATTCTTAATTCTTTTACCCTTTTCTTGTGCATCTACCACTGCTACGGCTGCCATATTTACCATTTCTTCTACACTTGCACCGAGTTGAAAAATATGAACTGGTTTTTCCATTCCTAGCATAATTGGTCCAACAGAATCTACTTTATATAATTCCTTTAATAATTTATAGGTAATATTTGCCGATTCCAGATTAGGGAATATTAAAGTGTTGACTTTTTTGCCTGCTAGCTTAGAAAACGGAAACTTTTTTTGTAACATCTCAGGATTTAAAGCAAAATCGGTTTGAATCTCACCATCTACAATTAAATCTGGGTAATATTTGTGCAAATAAGCTACTGCTTCTCGCACCTTTGCAGCACTATGATGCGTAGACGAGCCAAAATTTGAAAACGAAACCATTGCTATTACAGGTTGCATCCCAAACATTCTTACTGTTTTTTCAGTCATCAATGCAATTTTAGCTAAATCATCTGCTGATGGATCTGGATTTATTGCAGTATCAGATAAAAACATTGGTCCTCTATTTGTCATCATCATATTTGTAGTAGCAATAAGCGATATTCCTGGAGCTTTCCCTATGAGTTGCATCAATGGTTTAACTACAGATGGGTAACTTCGTGAGTAACCAGAAACCATAGCATCAGCATCGCCTTGATTTACCATCATGGCAGCAAAATAATTTCGCTCACGCATCCATTTTTGAGCATCTAGTAATGATATGCCCCTTCGTTGTCTTTGCTTCCAATATATATCAGCATATTCTAATCTGCGTTTGTCTTCCTCTTTAGTTTTTGGGTCAAAAATAGGTACTTCAGCATCAAAACCTAATTCTTCTTTAAGCTCTAAAATATCTTCTTTTTTGCCTAATAGTATAGGATATCCTATGCCTTCTTCATAAACAATTTGCGCAGCTTTTAAAACATCAAGTTGATCGGCCTCGGCAAAAACAATTCGTTTTGGATCTGTTTTAGCTCTATTAGTCAACAATCTGACCATTTTATTGTCTGACCCTAAACGTTCTAAAAGTTCTTCTTCATACTTTTGCCAATCGGTAATTGGATTCAAAGCCACACCGCTTTCCATTGCTGCTTTTGCAACTGCAGGGGCAACCATAGTTATTAATCGTGGGTCAAAAGGTTTTGGAATGATATAATCTTTTCCAAAATTTAATCGAGTTTCGCCATATGCAATATTAACTTGCTCAGGAACGTGTTCTTTAGCAAGCGATGCAAGTGCATTAACGGCTGCCATTTTCATAGCTTCGTTTATTTTTGTGGCTCTTACATCGAGGGCACCTCTAAAAATATAGGGAAAACCTAAAACATTATTTACTTGATTAGGATGGTCTGACCTTCCGGTTGCCATTATAATATCTTTTCGAGTTGCTATAGCAAGGTTATAATCAATCTCTGGAATGGGATTTGCCATTGCAAAAACAATAGGAGTATTTGCCATTCCAAGTAGCATTTCTGGTGTTAGAATATTTCCTGCCGAAAGCCCTAAGAAAACATCTGCATTCAATAACGCTTCTCCTAGTTGTATGTTTTTTTTACCGAAAGCATATTTTTTTTGAAGTTCAGACAAATCTATTCTATCGTCAGATAAAACACCATCTTTATCAAACATTATAATATTTTGAGGATTAACACCCAATAAAACATATAAATTTGCACAAGCTAATGCTGCAGAACCAGCACCAGAAACAACAATTTTAACTTTGGAGATATTTTTTTCTGCAATTTCTAATGCGTTTAATAAAGCAGCCGACGAAATAATTGCAGTTCCATGTTGATCGTCGTGCATTACAGGAATGTTCAACTCCTCAACTAATCGTCGTTCTATTTCAAAAGATTCGGGTGCTTTAATGTCTTCGAGATTGATGCCTCCAAAAGTGGGTGCTATATTTTTTACGGTTTCTATAAATGCATCAATGTCTTTAGTATCAATTTCTATATCAAAAACATCTATATCGGCAAATATTTTAAACAATAATGCTTTTCCTTCCATAACTGGTTTTGAAGCTTCAGGACCAATATCTCCTAGACCTAAAACCGCAGTACCGTTTGTAATTACAGCTACAAGATTTCCTTTTGCAGTATATTTGTAAACATTATTTATGTCTTTTACAATTTCTAAACAAGGCTCGGCAACGCCAGGCGAATAAGCTAATGAAAGGTCTCTTTGAGTAGCATACTTTTTTGTAGGCACAACCTGAATTTTTCCGGGAGTAGGTTTTGCATGATATAAAAGTGCCTCTCTACGTTTACTATCTTTGTGCATTTAGTTTGCTTTTATTATGACTTGCAAAGGTAAAAGTATCAACCGAAAATGGAAACTTTTACAAGATTAGTTTTTGAAAATATATGTTTTGACAATTATTAATAACTTTTAAACATCAGATTTAAACACTAATTTATTTTGAATTTGATTTAAAATATAAATATAATCCTCTTGGTTTTTGAGAAAATCTAAGTTCGAGACATCTATAATTAAAACCTTTAAATCTTTTTGTGATTTTATATAATCTAAATATCCATTATTAATTTTTTCAAGATAAGTTGATTCTATATCTTGCTCATAACTTCGTCCTCTTCGTTTTATATTTTGGAGTAATCTATCGGTATTTTGATATAAATAAATGTACAAATCAGGTTTTGGCATTTCTTTATATATAATGTCAAAAAGTGTTTTGTATAATCTAAATTCATCTTCTGCAAGGGTAACTTTTGCAAAAATTAGAGATTTAAAAATATGATAATCAGCAATTAAAAAATCTTTAAAAAGATCAAATTGTGCTAAATCGTCTGATATTTGTTGGTATCTATCAGCTAAAAAAGACATTTCTAACGGAAAAGCAAAACGATTTTTATCTTTATAGAATTTAGGTAAAAACGGGTTATCGGCAAAGCGTTCTAAAACAGTTTTACCATTAAAATCGTCTGCAATTTTTGTAGCCAATGTTGTTTTTCCAGCACCAATATTACCTTCAATTGAGATATAATTGATTTGATCTAGCGTAAATTTTTGAAGTGGGAAATCTAGTTTTGAAACTACATTACATTTTGTTTTGTCTTCACAAATTGAAATCAATTCAGTAACTGATTTATTCAATAATGGATGTTTCCAATGATTAAAAATTTCAATCATCGGCAACAAAACAAACAATCGATCTTGTAAATGCCTATGCGGAATTTGAAGAGAATCGTTAAATATGATTTCTTCATCAAATAAAATAAGGTCTACATCTATAATTCTTGCTTGATAAGTTGCATCAGAATTTCTAGTTCGACCCATTTTTTTTTCTATCTGCAAACAGTTTTTTAAAATTTTATGAGCCTTTTTATGTGTATGAATCAAAACAGCACAATTATAAAATGAATCACTTTCAAATCCCCAAGATTCAGATTCATACAATGAGGAAACTTTTACAACTGTTCCCACCTCAAGATGTATCAAACTTATGCATTGCTCAATATTTTTGAGACGATTTCCGAGATTACTCCCTATAGAAAGTAAAATTTGATGTTGTGAATTCATAGTCGCAAAATAACTAAAGAATTTTATAAATAAAGGTAATTTTTAGCGAGTGTTGATAACTATTTTTAACAAAAATTAAGTTAATGATTTGTAACAAACTAACATTATTAACTACTAATATCAAAAATTAATACTATGAAATTTTTAGGAAATGTTTTAGCCACAATAGTTGGTTTGTTTGTATTTATCATGATTTGTTTTTTTGGTCTTTTATTAATTGGTGTCTTATTTAGTAGTGGTGAAGATAAAGTTCAAATCAAAAAAAATTCTGTAATCGAATTAGATTTATCAAAAATAAACTATGATTATGCAGGAAAAACTATTTATAAAGACATGGAAATTCTTAATGGTCGTGATCAACACAACGGATTATCAGATGTTATAAAAGCTATAGAATATTCAAAAACCGATGATGATATAAAAGGAATTTCAATTCTCAATGATAATTCAAATTTGGGAATGGCGCAATCAAAAGCACTTCGTGACGAGTTGGAAAGCTTCAAAAAATCGGGCAAATTTGTTTTTTCTTATGCAGATGCTTATTCTCAAAAAGATTATTATTTAAATTCTGTTGCAAATGCAATTTATTTAAAACCAATTGGCGAATTAGAATTTAAAGGATTAGCAGCCGAAATCATGTTTTTTAAAGATTTTGAAGAAAAATCGGGTTTAAAGATGGAAATTATTCGACACGGAAAATACAAAAGTGCCGTTGAGCCTTTTTTAGAAAACAAAATGAGTGATGCAAACCGGGAGCAAACAACTGAACTTTTAAATTCTATTTGGTCTACAGTTGTAAGTGAAGTTTCAAAAAGCCGAAAAATTTCGGTCGAAAGACTAAATCAAATAGCCGATGGACTTTTAGCTCGAACACCAGAAATGGCAAAAGCTGAAAAATTAATAGACAAAATTGCGTATGAAGATGTTTATCGTGATGATATAAAAAAAATATTAAAAATAGATAAAGATGACAAACTAGAATCGGTAAAAATTGAAGATTATGCCGAGAAAGTTGCCACTTCAAATATTAATTTTGATGCTTCAGATAAAATTGCAGTAATTTATGCACAAGGAGAAATAGGAAACGGCGAAGGCGATGTAAATGTAATAGGTGAAGGCTCTATGCGACGCTCATTGCAAGAAGCTCGAAAAGATAAAGATGTAAAAGCAATAGTTTTGAGAGTAGATAGTCCTGGCGGAAATGCACTTACATCAGAACTTATTTGGAGAGAAATTGAACTCACAAAAAAAGTAAAACCTGTAGTAGTTTCTATGGGAAATTATGCAGCATCAGGAGGATATTATATTGCTTGTAATGCCAATAAAATCTATGCCGAAAATAATACTATTACAGGATCAATAGGAGTATTCGGAATGTTACCAAATTTTGCAGTAGCTGCAACAAAACTTGGACTCAATACAGAGCAAATAAAAACACATCAAAACGCAGCTGCCTATAGTCCTTTTAAACCTCTAGACGACAAATATAGAGCTTTTGCTCAAGAAGGTGTTGAGAAAATATACAACACATTTGTAAGCCGAGTGGCTGTAGGAAGAAAAATGACTTTTGAGCAAGTTGATGCAATCGGTCAAGGTAGAGTTTGGAGCGGTCAAGATGCGCTCAAAATAGGATTGGTAGACAAAATAGGAGGCATGTATGATGCAATTTCTGAAGCGGCACAAATGGGAAAAACTAAAAATTTTAGGGTTAAAAACTATCCTGAATATGAAAAAGATTTTGGCGATTTGTTAGGAAGTTTAGGACTTCCTTTTGCTAAGTCTAAAACCAATATTATAATTGAAGAAATAGGTGCTGAAAACTATAAAATACTACAACATATTAAACAGTTAACCAATCAAAAAGGAGTGCAAGCCCGAATAGGTTATGAAATTAATATAAAGTAAAGATTAAAGACTTTTAAATTAGTTATTAAAAACTCAAAAATAATCTATTTGTAACACGGATTGATTATTTAAAAAAGATATATTTGAATTACTATAATTTCAAAAAAATCTAAATTTACATAAAAAAGGCATATTTTTTGTCAAGATAAAAAAATAAAATATAAAATCATGGTAAAGAAAATTCTTAAAATAGTTTCAGTTTTTTTTCTAATTCTAGTAGTCGCAGTTTTTGCAATTCCGTATTTTTTTAAAGCTCAAATTCAAGCTAAAATTGTACAAACTATAAATAAAAACTTAGATGCAAAAGTAGCTTTTGCCGATGCCGATCTAAGTTTGTTTAAAAGTTTTCCTCAAGCAAATATTTCCATAACTAAAATGTCAATAATTAATAAAGCTCCATTTCTGGGAGATACTTTAGTTTCTTTTGACGAGTTAAATTTAAAAATGTCCATCAAAGAACTTTTTAAAGGAAAAGATGAACCTATGAATATTGAAGCTGTTTCATCAAAAAACGGATTAATAAATATAATTTTTAATAAAGAAGGTTTAGGGAATTATGATATTGCTTTAAAAGATAAAAACAATAATGATGATAACAAAAAGCAACCTTTAGCCTTAAAAATTAAAGAATATAAAGTAGAAAATTTTAAATTTAAGTTTACCAACGAAGCTTCAAAAATCAAAATGGTATTGGATAGTATTAATCACTCTGGCACAGGCGATTTTGCAAATGATTTACTAGATTTAAAAACAAAAACTACCGCAAAAATGTCGTTAGATATGGATAAAACAAACTATATGAAAAATATAGCCATATCACTAGATGCGATTTTAGGAATCGATTTAAAAAATAGCAAATATACTTTTAAACAAAATCAGGCAAAAATAAACGAGTTACCACTTCAGTTCGACGGATTTATTCAACTTGTTGATTTGGGTCAACAATATGATTTGACTTTTAAAACGCCAACATCATCTTTCAAAAACTTTTTGGGACTAATTCCTTCGTCGTATTCTAGTAAGTTAGATAACGTAAAAACGACAGGCGATTTTATGGTTTCAGGATTTGCAAAAGGAGTTTATTCTGATGCTTCTGTTCCAAAATTTAATATTGCGATTGCCTCAAACAATGCCTCTTTTCAATATCCAAATTTACCAAAATCAGTTCAAAATATAATTGTAGATACTAAAATTATTAATGATACTGGAGTTTTAAACGATACTTATGTAAACTTAGATAAGTTGTCTTTTTCTATCGATAAAGATGTGTTTAATGCAAAAGCAACAATAAAAAATATTGTAGAAAATCCATTAATTGATGCAAGTTTGAACGGAACAATTAATCTTTCAAATTTCACAAAAGCTTACCCTGTAAAATTAGACAAGCCATTATCTGGAATTTTAAAAGCAGCTGTAACTACAAATTTTGATATGAAAGCTGTAGAAACAAATCAATACGAAAAAATTAATAATGCAGGTACAATGTCACTTTCTAATTTTCAATATGCCGATGAAAATGGAAAAAAAATGGTAATTTCTAATGCAATGGTAGCCTTTAATCCTAGTCGTGTTGTTCTTCAAGAATTTAAAGCTACAACGGGAAAAACCGATTTAAATGTAACAGGTGTACTTGAAAATTTTTATGGATTTTTGTTTAAAAAACAAGAACTAAAAGGAAATTTTAACCTTAATTCAAATCAAATTGCAGTCTCTGATTTTGTAACCACAGCAGCGCCAGCAAAAAATGCTTCTAAAAAAGCAACAGCCATGAAAATTCCGGCTTTTTTAAATTGTACTTTAACTGCAAAAGCAAATACAGTTTTGTATAACAATTTAGTTTTAAAAGATGTTTCAGGAAAACTCATCGTTAGAGATCAGAAAGTAACGATGCAAAATGTAAAGACTTCAATATTTGGTGGACAAATTGGGCTAAATGGTGATGTATCAACCAAAGAAAAAACACCAAAGTTTACAATGAATTTAAATTTGAATCAAGTTAATATTGCCGAAACTTTTACAAAATTAGACATGATGAAAAAAATAATTCCAATAGCTGGAATTATTAACGGAAAATTAAATTCTACTATAAAACTATCAGGAAACCTCGATGCTGTTGAGATGACGCCTGATTTAAAATCAATTTCGGGCGATTTGTTAGGACAACTTTTATCGACAACTATAAACTCGAGCAACTCAACTTTGCTTACCTCGCTCACAAACAATATCAAGTTTATCGATTTAAGCAAACTAAACTTAAACGATTTAAAAGCTGCACTTACTTTTAACGAAGGTAAAGTTACCGTCAAACCTTTTGATATTAAATATAAAGATATCAAAATTAACGTTGCGGGAACTCATAGTTTTGACCAAATTATGAATTACAATTTAAAACTCGATGTTCCAGCAAAATATTTAGGAGCTCAAGCTAATGCTTTATTTGCAAAATTATCTGATAGCGACATTAATAAACTAGGAAATATACCGTTAAATGTAAATGTGGGAGGAAATTTTTCTAATCCTAAAATTACTACCGATTTAAAACAAGCAACTACAACTTTAGTTACAAGCTTAGTAAAACAACAAAAAGAAAAATTAATTGGCAAAGGGAAATCAGCATTAGAGGATTTGTTAAATAAAAATTCAAGCGCTAGCGATACAACTAAAAATAAAACTATAAATACTGCTAGGGACTTATTAAACGGATTGTTTGGCAAAAAGAAAAAAGATCCAGCTACAAATCCGTAGTTTAATTTTTAATATTAAATTCAACAACATAACCTTCAAAAGTTCGAATGTTGAAAACTGTCCCATCCTCAAAAATTAAATATTGTCCTTTTATTCCTTTAAGTTTACCCGTAAAATTTTTGATTTTATCTAAGTTTAGGCTTGATACTTTTTTAGGATATTCTAATACTGGAAAGTTCATTTCAAACAATGTAGCCTTAGTACTATAAAAATAATTTTGTACTTCTGAAGGAATTAAAAGTTCGACTTTCAACCTCTCTAAAGTTAAATCAACTGGTTCAACATCATTTTTTAGCATTTTTTGCCAGTTAGTTTTATCGGCATAATAATTTTTTAATGCAACTTCGGTTATCCCGGCTAAATATCTATTTGGAACTTCAACTATTGCAATCGCTTGGCTTGCGCCTTGATCAATCCATCGAGTTGGGACTTGAGTATTTCTAGTAACTCCAACTTTTATTTCGCTCGAAAGTGCTAAATATACTAGGTGTGGTTGCAGTTGTACCTTTTTTTCATATTCTAAATCTCGGTCTTCTATTTCTAAATGAGCAGTTGAAAGTTCGGGTTTCATAATCCAATCACCAGCCGAAGCAGCGCTCATAAAACAATCATAACAAAACCCTTGTCGGAAAATTTTTTTCTTTTTTCCACAATTTAAACATTGATATCCAATAAAATTTATTTCAATCGATTTGTTTAACAATTGATTGATGTTTAAAAAACTGGTTTCAAAAACTAAATAGTATTGAATTGGATTTCCAAATTCGGTTTGCATTTTCGTTAAAACTCCCTCGTATATCATTTAATAAATTGCTATTTTAAGATAATTTGTTATTTTTGGTAAAGTTAGTAATAGTTTCAAAGTATCAAAGTAACTAAGTTTAATGCTGTAAAAAAGTTTATCTTACAACAAACATTATAATAAAATGCCATTTCCAATAATAAATTCTTTTGCTACTTGGGTTTTAAAACAACGAATTCATCAAATTGAGTTGTTTTTGAAGTATCCAAACGAAGTTCAGGAGGAGCTATTATTAAATTTACTCAGTCAAGCTGAAAACACTATTCTGGGAACAAAATATGATTTTTTTTCTATAAACTCTTATGCAACTTTTGCCGAAAGAATTCCAATTTCAAGCTATGAAGATGTAGAACCTTTGATAGAACGAACTCGAAATGGGGAGCAAAATGTGTTTTGGAACACACCTATAAAATGGTTTGCAAAATCTAGTGGTACTACAAATGCTAAAAGTAAATTTATTCCTGTAAGCCCCGAAACTCTCGAAAATTGCCACTACAAAGGCAGTAAAGATTTGCTTTGTATGTACCTAAACAATAACGAAAATTCTGAAATGTTTTTAGGAAAAAGTTTGCGTCTTGGTGGAAGTTCACAAATTCATGAAAGCAATAATACCTATTTTGGAGATTTGTCTGCCATTTTGATCGAAAACATGCCAATGTGGGCAGAGTTTAGTAGTACGCCCAGTAATAAAACCTCGTTGATGAATGAATGGGAAGCAAAAATGACAGCAATAATTAATGAGACTAAACTTGAAAATGTTACCAGTTTTGCTGGAGTTCCCTCGTGGATGTTAGTTTTATTGACAAAAATTTTAGCAGAAACAGGACACAAAAGCTTGTTTGAACTTTGGCCTAACTTAGAAGTTTATTTCCACGGAGGTGTAAATTTTGAACCTTATAGAGAACAATATCAAAAGCTATTACCTAGTAAAGATTTTAAATATTACGAAATTTATAATGCGTCAGAAGGATTTTTTGCAATTCAAGATTTAAATTATTCAAACGATTTATTGTTAATGCTCGATTACGGAATTTTTTATGAATTTATACCGATGGATTCTTTTGGAAAAGCCAACCAGAAAGTTATTCGGCTTGTAGACGTACAATTAGATAAAAATTATGCCGTTGTAATCACAACAAATTCTGGATTGTGGCGGTATATAATTGGCGATACTGTTAGGTTTACATCGCTCAAGCCCTACAGAATAAGAGTTTCGGGTAGAACTAAACATCACATCAATGTTTTTGGTGAAGAAATAATGGTTGAAAATACCGATAGTGCTATAGCCAAAACCTGTTCACAATTTAACTGTGAAGTCATAGATTATACAGTAGCTCCAATTTTTATGAAAGATAATCAAAAAGGTGCTCATGAATGGATGATAGAATTTAAAAAACTTCCTCACGACACTTTAGTTTTTCAGAAAGCACTTGATGAAAATTTGCAAGCAATAAATTCTGATTATGAAGCTAAACGATACAAAAATATGACTTTAAACGAGCTTACTGTCAATGTTGCCCAACCAAATTTATTTTACGATTGGTTAAAAGATAATAACAAATTAGGAGGTCAACACAAAATACCGAGGCTTTCAAACCAAAGAGATTATTTAGATTTACTTAAGATACGAAATGAAAAAGTAGTTTCTTAATTTTTTAAATGGTATAGTTTTTGAAAATATTTATTTTTAATGGCTTTAGTCTAATAAATATATATAACCACAAAGAAACATAGAAAACATATCCTTTAAAAAAGCTTCGCTTTATATAGAATTGATAGCTATGTGAAAAAAAATATTTCTAAAATTTTCTTATTTAGAGGTATAATCTATGGCTCTATGTGGTTTAAAAAATAAATATACATTTAGACCAAAGCCTTTTTATTTAAATAAAATAAACCATTCAAAACGAGTGGTTTATTTGCTTTTACTCTTTTCCGCTTGTCGTTTTTAAAGAAACTAAAATTCCAACTGCAAGAGAAATTGCAATAAAACCAAGTGAAAGCCATTCTGGAATTTTGTAGTAATGATGAATCAACATTTTTATCCCCACAAAAATTAAAATTGCATTCAAACTATACTCTAAATAACTGAATTTTTCGAGCATATTTGCCAAGAAAAAATACAGAGAACGCAAGCCGAGAATTGCAAATATATTTGAACTAAAAACTAAAAATGGTTCAGATGTTATAGCAAAAATGGCTGGAACACTGTCTAAAGCAAAAATTACATCCATAACTTCGATAACTAACAATGCTACAAAAAGAGGTGTAACATAATTTTTAGAATTTTGTTTGACAAAAAAATATTCTCCCTCGATAGTTTTAGTCACAGGAATAAATTTATTTATTAATTTAAAAACAAAAGTTTTTTGAGGATCTAGTGCAACTTCTTCGTTTTGGAAAAACATTTTTAGAGCTGTAAAAATTAGGAATAAACCAAAAACATAATTCATCCAATAAAATTTGGTAAACAATATAACGCCACAATAAATCAATAAACCTCTAAAAATTATAGCACCGATGATTCCCCAAAACAAAACTCTGTGCTGGTATTTGAGCGGAATTTTGAAAGAAGCAAATATCAAAGCAATTACAAATATATTATCTACACTAAGCGAAAGTTCAATTAAATAGCCAGTTATAAATTTAATAGAAGCAACAGCAGGTTTAATCGACGTTGGGTTTGAGATGTAGTTGTAATCATATATTAAATAAATTACACCAGAGAAAGCAAATGAGAGTCCGACCCAAATTGCTGTCCAAATTCCAGCCTCTTTAGAACTTATAATACGAGGTGTTTTATTAAATATACCTAAATCTACTGACAGAAATAGTAAAATAAATCCAATAAATAAAATCCAAATAGTCATAATTAAGGAATCAATCACAAATATAACCGATTAAATGAAATGATATTTCATTTTTAATAATTTGCACCCATTACTTTTTATTAATATAATAAAGTAAAACAAATAAAAAATATTTTTTTTTAAAATTACCCCTAATTTTTTAGGGTTGTTTTATATAAATTATAAAAAAATGTTATATTTGCCTAAAAATAATAGGGTCTAATTTAAAAATATAATTTTATGTCAACTTTACGATTTCAAGCATTAAAAGAAGCATCAGGTAGAAAACCTGTAAAATTTGAAGAAGCTGGAAAAAAATCAGAACTTTTTGGCTCAAATGTGTTCAACGACAAAGCAATGAAAAAGTTTTTAACATCTGATGCACTCAAAGGAGTTAAAGATGCCGTTTTGCACGGAACAAAAATTGACAGAAAATTGGCCGATTATATTGCAATGGGTATGAAAGAATGGGCCTTGAGCAAAGGAGTAACTCATTATACTCACTGGTTTCAACCCTTAACGGGATCTACCGCAGAGAAACATGACGCTTTTTTTGAAACCTCGTATGATGGATCGGATGCAGTCGAAAAATTTGGAGGTGGACAATTAGTTCAACAAGAGCCTGATGCTTCATCTTTTCCAAATGGTGGTATCCGAAATACTTTTGAAGCAAGAGGTTATACCGCATGGGATCCTACTTCGCCAGCATTCATTTTTGGAACTACACTTTGTATTCCAACTGTTTTTATATCTTATACAGGAGAAGCTTTAGATTATAAAACGCCTCTTTTGAGAGCATTAAATGCAGTTGATGAAGCTGCTACCGACATCTGTAAATATTTTGATAAAAATGTTAAAAAAGTAACGGCAACCTTAGGATGGGAGCAAGAATATTTTTTAGTAGACGCATCGTTAGCAAATTCTAGACCAGATTTGTTAATGACGGGGCGAACATTATTAGGACATACTTCTGCAAAAGGACAACAACTAGATGATCACTATTTTGGTTCAATTCCTTCTCGAGCCTTAAATTATATGAGAGAACTTGAAGAAGAATGTATGTTGCTTGGAATTCCAGTCAAAACGCGTCATAACGAAGTTGCTCCAAATCAATTTGAGTTAGCTCCAATTTTTGAAGAAACAAATTTAGCAGTCGATCATAATTCACTTTTAATGGATGTAATGTCAAAAGTTGGCGAACGTCACGATTTTAAAGTATTGTTTCACGAAAAACCTTTTCAAGGTGTTAACGGATCAGGAAAACATAATAACTGGTCGATGGCAACTGATACTGGAATAAATTTATTATCACCCGGAAAAACTCCAATGAGTAATTTGCAATTTTTATCATTTTTTATAAATACTATAAAAGCAGTTAACGATTATGAAGAATTGTTAAGAGCCTCAATTGCAACTGCTAGTAATGATCATAGACTTGGTGCAAATGAAGCGCCACCGGCAATAATATCGGTATTTATCGGAGCACAATTAACAAAAGTATTAGCAGAACTTGAAGGTGTATCTAACGGCAAATTATCTCCCGAAGAAAAAACCGATTTAAAACTGAATGTAGTAGGAAAAATTCCAGACGTTATGTTAGATAATACCGATAGAAACAGAACATCACCTTTTGCATTTACAGGAAATAAATTCGAATTTAGAGCCGTAGGATCATCGGCAAATTGTGCCAATGCAATGACTACATTAAATTCTATCGTAGCAAAACAATTAAAGGATTTTAAAAAAGAAGTAGATTCATTAATTGAAAAAAAGGATTTGAAAAAAGATGAAGCCATTTTTAATGTGTTGAGAGAATATATAAAAGGTACTAAAAATATTCTTTTTGAAGGAGATGGTTACAACGAAGCTTGGGAAAAGGAAGCCAAAAAACGCGGATTGAGTAATCATAAAACTACTCCAACGGCTTTAAAAGCAAAAGTTTCTAAAAAAGCATTAGATTTATTTAGCGAATTGAATGTAATGAATCACATAGAAGTAGAAGCACGATATGAAATTGAGCTTGAAGAATACACTAAAAAAATTCAAATTGAAGGAAGAGTTTTAGGAGATATTGCACGCAATCATGTAATTCCAACAGCAATTCGTTATCAAAATACTCTAATTGAAAATGTGCGCGGCTTAAAAGATATCTTCGGAAAAGATTTTGAAAAAATTGCCAAAGAACAAATTTCAATCATCAAAGAAATTTCGGAATACATTGAAGGAATTAATACTAAGGTAGAACAAATGACCGAAGCTCGCAAAAAAGCAAATGCATTGACAGATGCTCAAAAAATGGCAGAAATGTATTGTGATAAAGTAAAACCTTACTTTGACGAAATAAGATTACACTGCGACAAACTAGAACTTATAGTTGATGACGAAATTTGGACATTGACAAAATACCGTGAGTTACTGTTTACGAGATAGATATAGAAATTAAACATAAAAAAACCTGCTTAAAAGCAGGTTTTTTTA
Organism: Flavobacterium sp.; assembly: GCA_025351785.1. Classification (GTDB taxonomy): domain Bacteria; phylum Bacteroidota; class Bacteroidia; order Flavobacteriales; family Flavobacteriaceae; genus Flavobacterium. Next base: position 3,734 of record JANXVF010000079.1, on the reverse strand, counting down.
TTTGAACCCTTTTATGGTATTTGAGTATAAGTATAAGTTCCTCCACCACCAGTGTTTAATATCAAATCAACTCTATAGTTTTTTGGTGTAGATGTCAATCCTGGTATAGAAATGTTTGTACCAGATAAATCTATTGTTCCGTCTGAAAGGTTATCCCCAAAAGACTGAGTATTAATATTATTATTACAAGTTTTAATATTGAAATAAAATTGACAACCTGTAGTAAGTCCAGTTAAATTAATTGAAAATTTATTTGTCGCTACATTATAAGTACCAGAACCACCTGTGCCATAACCATTCGTGTCAATACTTATGCCTATGGAAGATGCAGTGAAAGAGTAACTTGACAAAGATGTTGGTGACGTGTAAGAATTTACATTTATTAAATAAAATCCATTAGAAGGAATATTTATAGCACTCCCGTTAAGAACAACATTATTTGATCCATTGGCACCATATACTGGTGATGAAGAATTATTAGACGATAAAAGTTTTAATTGAGTTCCAGAGGTTAAATATTTATACAAGCTAAAATTAGAATTTCCACAATAGCCACTTGTATATGGTTGCATCAATAAAGCTCCAAATGGATCAAAACTATTAAAACTTCCATAAATATAAAATGAGTTTGGAATTGAACTTTGTACACCTGATGTTGGCAAACTTAATTGCCCACTATTATTAACGCTCACTATATATGGTGTTCCATTTGGTGAAACTAATGTAATTCCTTCTCCAGGAGATGTTACAAGGCTGTCTGCTGCTAAAGCATAAGGTACACTCAACAACTGGGTAGTTCCTACTAAAACATAATTTGTTCCACCAGCTACATCCATCTCAGCTTTCAAAAATTTTGAATTTGTTCCCCAGTTAATTGTTATAAAAAGTTCCTGTTGTTGCAGTACCTTGCCCAATAACTAAATTAAATAAACCTTGTGCATTGGTAGTTTTGGTGTGTGTTTCGGTATATAAAACAGTTCCGGTTGCCGCGTTATCAAGAATCGATAATCGAATGCCAATATTAGAACTCACTACAGGATTTCCAGAAGCGTTTAACGCGATAGCTTGATACGAAATTCCTTGTGGGACTTGTGCAAAAGTAAAAATCGATGCTATCAAAAGCGTAAGAGTAATTATTTTTTTTATAATTGAAATTGATTTTAAAATTTTTATATTTAATGTTTAATGATTTTGAATGAATTTATTTTTTTGTTTGAAAATTGAATCATATAAATACCACTAGATAAATTACTTAAATCCAGCGAATTATCGCTTGTTAATTTACTTTGTGCTACTAATTGTCCTACATTATTGTAAATGGATACATTTTCATTTAAAAGATTTTCGGAAGTTTTAAAATAAATCGAAGATACAGTTGGATTAGGATAAACTACAATATCTTTTGAAAGTTCAAATTGTGCTACTTCCAATTGTTGCTGATTTACTTGCGCCAAAATACCAATAATTCCAGAACTAGATTGATTTTGGGTAGGATTGATAACAATTTCTCCTATAGAAACCGACGATTTAGGAGTAATTAAACTCCCTGAATTAATAGTTTTAATCAAGGATTGTGAATTACAAAAAAAAGACAGTAATAGCGTGATAATGGGTAATATTGATTTCATAAAAAAATTATTTTTAACAAATATAACAATTAAATATAAATGAAATTTGCCGAAAAATAAAATATATTTTCCGTAACTTCGTTTAATGAACAGACTGAAATTACTGAGCTACACTTTACTTTTCCTTATCTTTCAAACTGCAAAAGCACAGGAACAATTTTCTGTTTATTTTGAAAGTAATAAATTTGAATTGTTTAAACCCGAAAATAAAAAACTTCAAGATTGGATTTTAGCAAATAAAGATGTCAAAATTGTTGCTATTAATGGTTATACTGATATAGATGGAAGCAACGGATATAATGACACTTTAGCAAAAAAAAGAGTCAATTTTATTTTAAACCAGACAAAAAATAAAGTTAAAATTCGAGACGATTTTAAAACGAGAAGTTTTGGCGAAAATTTTAACCAAAAAAAAGATAAAGCTCAAAACCGAAAGGTGACTATTTATTATATCCTTTCTAAAGATTTAGTTAGAGAAGATGAAATTTTAGGAATTAAACCAAAAATTAGTGTCCCTATCGAAGAGGAAATTATTCCGATTGAAGAGGAAGAAATGAAATTTCCTGACAATGCAACGCTCCAAGAAAAAATACAATTATCTCAAAAAGGAACATTAATTCGACTTAAAGACATTAATTTCTATGTGAGCACATTTGCAATAATGCCAACATCCAAACGTTCTATTGACGAACTTATTTTTGTAATGGAAAAATTTCCTAAGCTCAAAATAGAAATTCAAGGACACATTTGTTGTGTAAACAGCGATATTAAAAATTTATCTTTAGAAAGAGCTCGACAAGTAAAGCGCATTTTAGTGGCAGCAGGAATTTTTGAAAAAAGAGTCTTAGTAAAAGGATTTGGAGTTACAAAACCCAAGTTTCCAATACCCGAAAAAAGTGAATTTGAAGCCGCCAGAAACCGTAGAGTAGAAATAATGATTTTACAAAAATAAAGACATGAAAAAGTTACTACTAATTGCATTATTATTTTTGATCTCATTTTTAAATTTTGCTCAAGAAAAATTAGAAATATATTTCGATTTTGATAAATCGGATTTAAATGATACTGCTTCAAAAAAAATAAATTCGTGGGTTGCGACTGGAAAAAATTACGAAATTGTAAAACTTTATGGATTTTGTGACTCAAAAGGCACCAACGTTTACAACGATACATTAGCTTTAAAAAGAGTTACTACAGTTTATAATTTTTTAAAAACTAACCAAATCAAAGTAACTAAAAATATCGAAATTAGAGGTTTTGGAGAAGATTTTGAACAATCAAAAAACCAAAACGAAAACCGAAGAGTCACCTTAGTTTATCAAGAAAAAAAAGAAAATATTACACCTAAAAATTCAGAAGAATTACTAAAAAATCAAGTAAAGAGTTCTAAAAAAGGCGATTTGATAAAACTGAATAATATATATTTCTACAATAATTCAGCTAAAATTGTAGCAAAATCTGAGTCGGTACTTTATGATTTATTGTGTGTTATGGTTGATAATCCTAAATTAAAAATAGAAATTCAAGGACATATTTGTTGCAAAAAATCTACTGATTTTGATACCGTTTCGACAGCAAGAGCAAAAGCTATTTATAATTTTCTTATATTAAACAAAATTTCACGCAACCGATTGACATTTAAAGGATATGGAGTTTCAAAACCTGTACATCCTATTCCTGAAAAGAACGAAACGGAGGAAGATGAAAACCGCCGTGTAGAATTATTGATAATTGAAAACTAAGATTCTAATACTCTCTATTCACATCAAAAGCTTCAAGATAATCGGCAACACGTTTTACAAAACTTCCGCCAAGTGCACCATCAACAACTCTGTGGTATTAACTTTTAGATGAATACATAAAATTGGATTAAAAAAATTATTTTTTTATAATTTTAAATGTTTGAGAGGTTTGAGTATCAGTTATTTTTAAAAAATAATTACCCTTTGATAAATCATTATCGATTGAAAAAGTAAAATCATTAGTATTTTCTGTAGTGAAATTTAAAATTTTTCGTCCAATACTATCATACAATTCTATTGTTGCCAATGATAAATTAATGTCTTTTGTGCTTATTGTTAGTAAATCTGTAAATGGATTTGGGGA
>JANXVF010000077.1 GCA_025351785.1 Flavobacterium sp. | reverse complement strand
AGGGGCAACAATAACTATTTTTGATACATATTTTTCCCAAATATTCATTTCTCGAATATAGGGTTGATAGGCAAAAAATTTATTACCTTTTTTTATATGTGGAACATGAGTTATTATTGTAAAAACCATCTAAAAGGTTGCATTATTTTTTTAATGCATAAAATTCTTTAAACAAATCATTTCCTTTTCTCTCAATATTATCTTTTTTAAAAGTCATTGCAAAACCTTTTGGTGATGATATTGTTCTTTGATTCAATTTTAAATTATCAAAATATTTCAACCATCCAAACAAAAAACGCGTACAAAAAACAGCAATTTGCCGATAGTACTTATTTGAAAATAAATTTACAATAAAGTTGGCGTTTGTAACTCCTACTATCGAAGCGTTGCCCTCTGTAATATTGGTCTCAACAAGTTCACAATTTGGAAATAAGGAGCGCAAACCAGAAAATGTGAATCTAAAAAAATCATAAGGTTCTCCATGATACGGGAAATTTTGTGGAGCTTCTATTTGTAAAAAACCATTCAATTTAGACACTCTTGCAATTTCTGAAGCAAAAATCCATGGTTTTAAAGTATGCTCTATAACTTGTGCCGCCAAAACTAAATCGAAAGTATCATCTTTGAAAGGAATTTCGTGTCCGTCTAAAATCAAATCGGGCTTAAATTGTAAATGCACATCACTGCAAACTACTCTCGACTTATTAAATAATTTTTTGTAATAATCAATTTTATCTCCCGCACCAAGAATTAAAACTAAGGAATCTTGAGCAAGATTTTTATTTAAATTCTTATATCTTTTTTCTAACTGAAAATCTTCTGATAAGGATGGTAAAATTTTTCGCCTCACATAATTTTTAAAATTTAAAGTATTTCTATAATTATTATCTTGTGTTGTAATTTTATTTGAAATTACATCTTGAATATTAAAAATTGAATTTGTACTTAGTAAAACAGGCACTCCATTTTGTATTGGCAAAAAACTATCATCCTCGAAAATGATATAATCACTATTAACTTCTTTAAATATTGATTTAGTTTGTGGATGGATAATCGAATAGTAAAAATTTTCAACTTTCATTATTTAGAACTGTTTTTAATTCTGGGATTATTAAATAACAAGCTATACATTCCTGATATTCTACCAAAAGTTTCCATAAATGTAACTTTTTTATTTTTTGATGTAAATATACTACTAAACCTAATGATAATTAAAATTATAGAAATTGCGTTCCATTTTAATTTTACAGATAATTTTGGATTTTTATTATAACTTCGCCACACATACCAACCGTTTCGTACAATCATTTTACCATAAATATACATATTTGGCCGTCCTGAATGATTATGAAAATGAGCTAATTTTGCATTTGTGTTTACGTAAAGATTTCCGATTTTTGATAACCTCGAAGTGAAATCGGCATCTTCATAAAGTCCGTACCCTTCAAAATAATTTGAAAAACTAATTTGAGTAAATGCCTCTATTTTAAATGATGAAACACCACCCATAAATTGTTGCACAGGATAAATTTTTCCTGATGGTGGCAAAAATCCGACACTTCTTCCATGAGAAAATTCAGGAATAAAACCGGGAGGAACATTTGCATTTAAGCCTAATTTTTTTCTAATAACAAATCTTGAAGGTTCTTTTCTAACAAAACCATCAAAATAAAATTGGTTTGTTGGTATTTTAAACTGCTTAGTTACTTTTTTCCAAAAAACTTCATTTGTTATATAGCCGCCAACTCCTATTGCATCTGGATAAATACTATATGTGTTTAATAAATTTTCAAAAAAATCATGTTCTAAAATTGTATCATCATCAAGAAAACATACAATTTCTGAATTTTTACATACTTTAGAAATCCCGAAGTTTCGCTGGCGTGTTAAGCCTCTATATTCAGAGTCGACTAAAAAATAACTTAAATTTTTAAAATAATTTTTTTCTAAAATAATTTTTGTTTCATCATCCTGAGACCCATCAATAATTAATATTTCGGTAGGGTATAAAGTTTGTTTGGCAACAGAATTCAATAAATCCAGTAATGGTTTTGCTCTTTTGTAAGTACATATTATTAATGTAAAATTAATTTTCATCAAAAATAACCTTTATTTTAAAGTATAAAAAAAATATTCTGTGAGTATCTATGCTTGCAAAGTAAGTAAATCCTGCTTTTTCAATGCCTCGTATGGAGTTAAAATTATTTTTTTCGACAATCATAAAAACTTCATCAATATTTTGTTCAAAAAATAATTCTTTTGTGATGTAGTTTAACATTTTTGGATAAATAGAATGTCCTCTGTAAAGTTGATTTGTAAAACAATCACCAATTGAAGGTCCGATTTTATCAACAATTTTAAGGAAAAATAATTTTTTATGTAAGGTGCTTTCATGAACTAAAGTTTTCCCATCATACAATTCATATTTTATTTTAGTGCTTGAAAGTTTTGTTTTTTTTATTTCATAAGTTAAATCTGGTAAAGTCTCAAAATCAGATTTATTGATTTTATAAACTAAAACACTTAAATGTTTGAAATAAAAATATTTTAATTTATTTTTCATAAATAGAATTGCATGCTTAATAACGTTATAAAATACTATTTAGTAGCAAAAAATATCAAATTATTATATCCCTTTAATCTATTAT
>JANXVF010000075.1 GCA_025351785.1 Flavobacterium sp. | reverse complement strand
CATATCAACCCAATAACCCATTTTTTCGGTCAAATCGTTCCAAACATCTGTGTAACGCATTACGGTTTTTTTACACGCTTCGTTATATTCTTCTACCGAAATGGTTTTTCCGATGTCTTCTTTGGTGATTCCTAATTCTTTTTCAGTTCCAAGTTCTACTGGCAAACCGTGTGTATCCCAACCTGCTTTTCGTTTTACTTGAAAACCTTTTTGAGTTTTATATCGACAAAAAATATCTTTAATCGCACGAGCCATAACGTGATGAATTCCAGGCAAACCATTTGCAGATGGTGGACCTTCAAAAAAAACGAATGGAACTGCACCTTCACGAGAAGTTACCGATTGTTCAAAGATGTTATTTTCTTTCCAAAATTTAAGGGTTTCTGACGCTACTGTTGGCAAGTCAAGTCCTTTGTATTCAGTAAATTTTGTGCTCATTTTGTTGTATTCTTAAATCAGTTTGCGAAAGTAGTAAATTAAGTTTAAAGGGTCAAAAATTTAAAATCTCTTAAAAAGTAAATTAGCTTTTTTGTCTAATTCGTTTATAAAATTTAAATCCGAGAAGAATTATTATAGAAAATAAAAATATGCCTAAAACTCCATAAATCCAGTTGAAAGCGTTTTTGAGCACAACTAAAAAAACTACAGCAAATAAAATTATTGTAGCGCCTTCGTTCCAAAGTCGCATAAAATTTGAGCTGTATTTATAAATTCCGTTATAATGTTCGTTGTAAATAATTTGACACTTAATTTGGTAAGCAATTAGCAAAACGACGAAGCCAAGTTTGACATGCATCCAAGACATTTGTAACCAAGCAGGATTTAAAATTAGTAACCAAATAGCAAAAATAATTGCCAAAATTGCGCTAGGCCAAGTAATAATATACCACAAACGGTACGTCATTATTTTGTATTGTTTGGACAAAATTTCTTTTTCGGGTGCTGGTTTTTCATTTGCTTCAATTTGATATACAAATAGTCTAACTATATAAAAAAGACCTGCAAACCAAGTTATTACAAATATTAGATGAAGAGATTTTATGTATTCGTACATGCATTTAAATTTGAAACAAAGTTAGTTGTAAATAGTTAGAATTTTGCTAACATTTCTACCTTAAATTTACTGTAGTAAAGTTTATTAAACAACAATTTTTCTGAAAAAAGGAAATGTATATATTTGCATATTAAATAGCACCCTGAATATTATGAAATACAAGAGAATTCTTTTAAAATTAAGCGGCGAAGCACTTATGGGTGATCGTCAATATGGAATTGACCCTAAAACGCTCTCGGGATATTCTAATGAGATAAAAAAAATTCATGATAAAGGGGTTGAAATCGCAATAGTTATAGGTGGCGGAAACATTTTTAGAGGAGTTGCCGGCGCAAGTAACGGAATGGATAGAGTGCAAGGCGACTATATGGGGATGCTAGCCACGGTTATAAATGGAATGGCGTTGCAAGGCGCACTCGAAGAAAAAGGAATGTTAACCCGATTGCAAACTGCATTGAAAATCGAAGCTATTGCCGAACCTTATATAAAACGTAGAGCAGTACGCCATCTTGAAAAAGGACGCATTGTGATTTTTGGTGCGGGAACTGGAAATCCATATTTTACAACTGATACTGCAGCAGTTTTAAGAGGTGTCGAAGTACACGCTGATGTAATTTTGAAAGGAACTAGAGTTGATGGAATTTACTCTGCCGATCCAGAAAAAGATGCCACTGCAACAAAATTTGACAGCATAACCTTTGACGAAGTTATAAAAAAAGGGCTCAACGTTATGGATTCGACAGCTTTTACTTTAAGTCAGGAAAACAAATTGCCAATTGTAGTTTTTGATATGAATAAAAATGAAAATTTATTGAAAATTTGTGAGGGACAAAACATAGGGACTATTGTAACCATTTAAATACTTAAAGTTTATCAAACTCAATAATTGTAATAATAAGAATAAAACGCTCAAATAGTATAGTAGAAAATGGAAGAAATCGAATTTATTATTGATGAAGCAACCGAATCTATGAATGGTTCTATTGCACATTTAGAGAAAGAATTTTTAAACATCAGAGCAGGAAAAGCCTCTCCTGCTATGTTAGGAAGTGTTTTTGTAGATTATTATGGTTCTCAAACGCCTTTGTCTCAAGTTGCTAACTTGAATGTTCCAGATGCTAGAACAATAACTATTCAACCTTACGAAAAATCGATGTTGCATCCAATTGAAAAAGCAATAATGGTAGCAAATATTGGGTTTAACCCGATGAATAACGGAGACATAATTATTATAAACGTTCCTGCATTAACTGAAGACAGACGTCGCGATTTGGCCAAACAGGCAAAAGCTGAAGCCGAAGATGCCAAAATAGGAGTTAGAAATGCTCGTAAAGATGCTAATACTGAAATCAAAAAATTAGAAAAAGAGGGCGCATCAGAAGATGAATGCAAAACTGCAGAAGACGAAATTCAAAATCTAACCAACGCTTACATAAAAAAAATTGATGAAGTTTTAGTTGCAAAAGAAGCAGAGATTATGAAGGTTTAATTTTTTTATTGAAAAACTTCAATTCATCTCAATCAGAAAACTTCAATCAATGCAACATAAAATATTTCAAGTTGATACTTTTACCGACAAAATTTTTGGGGGAAATCCTGCTTGTGTAGTTCCCTTAAATAATTGGTTACCAGACGGTATATTGTTAAAAATAGCAGCAGAAAATGCTGTAGCGGAAACAGCGTTTTTTTTAGATAACGGAACCTCGTTTGCTTTGCGCTGGTTTACTCCCGATATTGAAATGGATTTATGTGGACACGCTACTTTAGCTACAGCCCATGTTATGAAGACAGCCTTAGGGTATGAACAAGATAGTTTGGTTTTTAAAACCTTAAGTGGCGATCTAGTAGTTACTATCGAAAATGATATTTATACTTTAGACTTTCCCACACGAAATCCAATTACTGCCAAGCTTCCCAAAATAATAAGCGAATCTTTGAGCATGCAACCTGAGTTTGTACTTAAAGCTAGAGATTATGTTTTGGTATATAAAAAAGAATCTGATGTAAAAAATATTGTAGTTAATAGAGCAATTTTAAACCAAATAAATTTAGATCCTGGAGGTATCATCATTACTGCACAAGGAGATAATTCTGATTTTGTCTCGCGTTTTTTTACATCACAAGCCTCTCTTTTTGAAGACTATGTAACAGGATCTTCACATTGCTCTCTAATTCCTTATTGGAGCAAACGCTTAGGTAAAAAACAAATGATGGCTTATCAAATTTCAGCACGCATAGGACAATTATTTTGTGAAGATTTAGGAAAGCGCGTTTTAATTTCTGGTAAGGCGATTACATACTCTGAAGGAAATTTTTATACTCAATATTAAATTGTTATTTCGTGCGTTTAACATTGTAAACTTATTTGTTTATATTATTTTTACCGTACTTCTAATTAAGTATTAATGAAGCATTTCTGGGTTTTTATATTGTTTTTTTTATGTCAGTTTATTTTTTCACAAAAAATAATGCAAGGTCAGATTCTTGACTTTGACTCGAATATTCCAATAGCATTTGCAAAGATTAAATATAATAATAAAACTATTTCATCTGATTGGGAAGGAAAATTTAGCCTAGTAATACAAGATGATAAACAGCCCATTTTATTTAGCTACAAAGGATATTTTGATAGGAACTATTTTTTTACAATAGGTGCAAAAAATCTTTTGATAAAAATGACAGCAAACGATTTGTTGAAAGAAAAGGAGATTTATTCTGAAAACAATGTAAACAATATTATCAAAAAAATCGTAGAAAACAAATCGAGAAATCAGCTCGAAAAAGCGTTCAAAACATATGAATATAAAAACTACGAAAATCTTTTAGTTACCGCAAATCCAGATTCGATTTCCTCCAAAATAGATACCGTTTATAAACGAAATTTTTTAGGAAAAACTAAAATTACGTTAGACTCTGTAAATTATAAATTTAAAAAAATACTCGAAAAACAACATGTTTATCAAACCGAAAAAGTAAATCAAATTCAATACAACGGAAGTAGTATTAAAGAAACTATTCTTGCAGCAAGAATGGCAGGTTTTAAACAACCTTTGTACGAATATTTAGGGTTAAATTTAGTTTCTTACTCTTTATACAGCAACAAATTACAAATATTAGAAATTCCGGTTGAGAATCCAATTTCGGACTATGGAAGAAAGTTATATGTTTTTAAATTAATTGATACCGTAAAGGTAAACGGAAGAAGTGCCTATAGAATTTATTTTCAACCAAAAAAATTACAATCTAACCGATTGCGAGGTCTTTTGTATGTAGATATTGAAAACTATGGCATTGCAAAAGCATTTTATAAAATTTACGGAATTATAAATGTGAACGCCACATACATTTTTAAATACCTAAAAAATGAACAATTATGGTTTCCCGAAAAACGAAAAATTATAGTTGTAAAAGGAAATAACTCCGAAGATTTAAAAATTCTTGGTGGTACCATAAAATTTAATTCAAGCTTAGAAAAACTTACTAAAGACGCTTCAGATCGCGTTTATTTGAAACTAGAATCGACACCATACGACATCAAAATAAATGAACCCGAAATATTTAGTCAACCAAATATAAAAATTGATGCTCGAAGCGTTAGTAATACAAAACCTGATTTATTTTGGAATACCATTAAAAAAGATACTGTTGACAGCCGAAAAATAAGAACTTATACTAATTTAGATAGTCTTTCTATTGCAGGAAATATTGAGAAAAAATTAATTTTTGGCCGAAAGGTTTTTAATGGCTATTTGCCTATTAGTTTTATAGATATTGATTTGAAAACCTTGGTAAAATATAATAATTATGAAGGTTTTCGTTTAGGAATTGGTGGCGTTACAAATTCTAAATTATCCGAAAATTATAAGGTGAGCTTTTATGGTGCTTACGGATTGAAAGATCAAAAATTTAAATTTGGAATTACGCCTTCCTATTTGCTAGACAAGGAAACAAATACCAGTATTAGCGCTTCATATTCTGACGATTTAAATGAAATTGGGCAAATACAATTTGCGACCGAGCCACGACGATTTAAATTTTATGATTCTAGACCGTTTAATATTTCGACTTTTTATAGAAATAAAATGTCTTCGGCTTTTATCGAAAGTAAGTATTTTGCTAAAACTGATGCTTATTTTGGGATTTCAAGAAGCGAGGTTACCCCACTTTTTGATTATTTATATCTTTTGGATGCTACAAACTACTCAAAATATACTATAACAAGTGCTCAATTTGCAATACAGTGGAATCCGTTTAGCACGATTATGCAAACTACAGCGGGACGATTGGAACTTAATAAACAATATCCGAAATTTTCATTTCAGTTTACTCAAACTTTGCCTCAAATATTAGGAAATGATTTTGTGTTTTCTAAAGTAGATCTTAAAATTGTACATGAAATTCCGTATTTGTCGGGACAAAACACTTCGTTTACATTCCAAGGAGGATTAGCTACCGGAAATATTCCGTTGACACATTTATATAGTATTGCTCCAAATAATCTAAATAGAGAATCACTTTTTAAACGAATTACTTTTGCCTCTAGAAATGGATTTGAAACGATGTTTTTTAACGAGTTTTTTTCGAGTAGGTATTTAAGTTTTCAGGTGCGACATACTTTTAACAAAGTGAAGCTTGCTTACAAAATTAAACCGGTTGTTGCCGTTGTTACCCGTTTGGCCTTTGGGACGATTGATGCACCACAACAACATGAAGGGTTTGAGTATAAAACGCTGGAGAAAGGTTTTTTTGAAAGTGGTGTAGAGGTAAACCAAATTTTTAAAGGATTGGGTGTAGTAGGCTTTATAAGATATGGTCCTAACAGTTTACCCACCTTTACCGACAATATTTCGATTAAACTTAGTTATGTATTTGATTTAGGATTTTAGAAGTTTGTATTAAAACAAATTCTTAATCTGTTTGGAACTATTTTAGAATATACACTTTAAGGCTTTATAATCAAAACCGAAGGCACGGTACTGAGCCAGACACTTTGAGAGTCGACCAGTTTTTTCCAACCTTCTAACGATATCATCATTAAATCTTGTTTGGCCAGAAACCCAGCTTTCATTTTGTTTTCTGAAAGGATTGAAACGTTTTGGGGATAATTTTGAAGCAAATTTCCAACTGCATTTTCGATACTGAGGTTGTTTTTTAGCTGTTCATCGATATCTAATACTGTAATTGTAGAGTTGCTGTTGTAAATTAATTTTTGAGCATAGTCAATCAAAAAGGCATCATCTTTTGAAAACGTTGGGACAAAAACTTCGTTTACTTGACTTAGGTCTTTATCAATCAATATTCCGAGTGGTGTTTTACTTTTAGAAATTATAAGTCGGGTTCTGTCATCAAAAGGCGAATTTTGAAATAATCCTTCTTTGCCTGTAAATTTATCTAGTAATCGTTCTGGGTTAATAATGCGAGTGGTAAATCCTAAAACTTTGCCCAATAATGTTCCTTCAAAAATAGATTTTCCTAAACCTACTAATACCAAGTCAAATTCTCCTCGCGATGCAATATCGGCAATATCAGTTTCAATATCTACAGTAGCTTTGAATATTGTGGTGAGTTCTTGGTTAAGAATTTGAGACTCGTTTATAATAGGTTCAAAAGCTTCTTTTTCATATTCTTCTAAATTGTAAGCATGTATCTCATCTGATAATGACAAGTGAAGTGCCGTAATATTTGTTTTTTCTTTTTGATTTTTTACAAAACTATTTGCTAAATGCAGTAGTGATTTTCCTTTTTCGTTATTGCCAAATGATATTAAAATTTTAAAAGTGCTGTTGCTTATTTCATTAGGAATTAAATTCTCCTTTCGTTTGAAAATATAATTAATCAAATCTATTGCGGGTCCCGTCATAAAAGTAGTTGCTAATGCCATAATAACCATCATAGTAAAAATTTCGGATGACAAAACTCCCAGATCATAACCAATGTTTAATACAATTAATTCCATCAATCCTCTTGTATTCATCAAAGCACCAATTGTTAAACTATCGCGCCAATTTTGACCTACAAACTTTGCTGCTAAGGTGCTACCAAGAAATTTTCCTGCAACAGCAACTGTAATAATAATTCCTGTTATTTTCCACAGATACGGATCGTTTAATAACCCTATTTGGGTTCGCAAACCTGTAAAAACAAAAAATAGAGGCAGTAGTAATATCATCGAAACATCTTCTACTTTCTCGATAAAAATTGTTCTTATTTTTGTGATATCTGGCATTATTGCTCCTGTTAAAAAAGCTCCAAAAAGGGCGTGTATTCCTATAACTTCAGACAGGTAAGCTGAAATAATAAGGGTGAGTAAAAAAATAGCGACTACTGGTTTACTAAGATTGTCGCGAGTAGCATATAAATCGCCAATTTTTTTTAAAAATGGTTTAACTAAAAAAAGCATCATCAAAACATATATCGATGCAAGTAAAATTACATATAACGAGCTTGCAAAAGAACCCGCTTTTACAATTGCAATTACCGCAGCAAGAATACACCAAGCCGTTATATCGTCTGCTGCAGCACAAGTAATTACTATAGAGCCCAATTTAGTTTTATTGATGCCACGTTCCTGAACAATTCTGGCTAAAACTGGAAAAGCAGTTATGCTCATTGCGATTCCCATAAACAAACTAAAAGATAAAAATTCGACACCTTTAGGTGCAAATTGATTGTAAATAAAATAAGACAATCCGATACCTAAAGCAAACGGAATTACAATGCTAGCATGACTTATAACTACTGCTTCGTTAGCTTTGTTTTTTAAAACTTTTAGGTCTAGTTCCATACCTATAACAAACATGAAGAGTATTAAACCTATTTGACTTAAAAATTGTAAATTTCCCAAAGACTCTGTTGGAAAAAGCAAGTGCGAATATTCTGGGAAAAAAAAGCCTACAACCGATGGCCCTAAAAATATTCCTGCTATTATTTCTCCAATTACTGAGGGCTGTCCTATTTTTCTAAAAAACCAGCCAAAAATTCGGGCTACAATTATTATTGTAATAATTTGTAATAATAATATAGCTAAAGGATGTTGTAAATTGTGAGTTAAAGAAGCTTTAAATTGAAAAAAATAACTATCGGTTGATGTTAATGATATAATATCTCTTCCTTTTTCTAAAAGTTTCCCTTTTGAAACTATCCAAAAAATTAAGACAGTAAAGCCACCTGTTACAAAGAGATAAAACAAACCATTTTTTAAGTTTTTCATGCTTTTTTGGTGGTAATTTTAAAGTTTTTACAAATATGACAAAACTAAATTATAAATTGTTATTATGTTATTAAATATAATGTAAAATTTAAATTGAATTTGATAAAACTATTCTGAAATTTATAATGAAAATACACCTAACAAGAAAAATTGATTTATAAAAATAGTTAGACTGTAAAATCTTATTAATAAAAAAACTACAACTTGTTATCGTTGTAGTTCTTGTTTTATTCTTTGTGGGCACGGATTGCAAATCCGCGCCATCTGGGTGGCTCCACCGCTGGTGTTTGCCGTTTCCGTTTAAAACTCTTAAACTATTTACCTTTCTTTATCGACCCCACCCGAAAGGATTCGGGCGGGAGCGGGGAAGTAAATCTATTTTTTCTTTTTAGTTACTTTCTTTTTTGTTTTGTTTGTAGGATATATTAATACACCATTATCCCAAGTTTCCTCTTTGTCTATACAGCCTTGGTTGGTGTAATAAACCCATTTACCTGTTTTTTTAATATCGTATTCTTTACCGTTTGCCTCAAATTTACTACCACAATATTCGCCTTCTGAAGATAGTTTGCCGTTTTCAAAATAGGTGTACCAAGTGCCAATGCGTGACATCTTATCGTTATAGTTTCTAAACCCATATTCTATGGGTATATAAAATCCAAAAAACTTAATACACAACAATCTTTTATCATCTAAAGTATATTCTAATTTTTCTATTGAATTTTTTTTATTAAAGTATAAATACAAACCACTATTATCAGTTATCTTATAACCTGATGAAGATAATAACTTGCTATCTTCAAAATTTGTATCTGATATATATTTTGCACAATAAAATGATACAGGGTCTGGTTTAAAAATTAGTAATCTTCTAGACAAAGTATCATTTCTATTATACATTATTGATATCCCCAAATTGTCATATTCTTTAGATTTTAAATAAATATTTATTTCAAAATAATTTTTGTTTTTTATTGGAGAATCTCTAAGATTCCAGTTTCTAATTATTAGAGAATCCCTGTAAAAAGAATATTTTTTATTATAACTTTCACCATAAATAACTTTTTGTTTTTGTTTATGTGTATTACAAATACTATCTAAAAATAAAACCAATGGTTCACCAGTTTGAGTTGTGGTAAATTGTCTTCGATATTTGAAACTTTTTATAATTTCTTTTTTATTGCCATAGAAATCAGTATTAATTGTGTCAGAATTTATTAATTTAAACTGGCAATAATTAAAATTGAAAAATAATAAAGATGAAAATGAAATTAAACTTTTAATCTTCATCATCATTTTCTTTTTTATTATACTCTTGTTTATCTTTATCACTAATTTTATACCACATTAATATATCTACTCCTGGCCCTGTAGTTTCTTTTATTTTGGCATTTGGATAATTTTCTTTAATCCCCGATAGCGCGGATTTGCAATCCGTGCCCACAGCAATTATCAAAACAAATCTAATAAAAAAAAACTTGTTATAGTTATAGTTTGTTTATGTTTACTCACTTTGTTGTCACGGGGCTAAACATTGTGGGAAATATACGCACCATCTGACTAGAACTGCACACTAGACAACCCAGATACTGCGTATATTGGTAGAACTGTACACTAGACAACCCAGATACTGCGTATATTGGCAGAACTGCACGCAAGACAGCCCAGATACTGCGTATATTGGTAGAACTGCACGCAAGACAGCCCGATAGCGCGGATTTGCAATCCGCGCTCACAACCATTATAAAAACAAATCTAATAAACAAACTACAACTTGTTATCGTTGTAGTTCTTGTTTTATTCTCTTTGTGGGCACGGATTGCAAATCCGCGCCATCTGGGCTTTTCTTATTCTAAAGAACATATTTGCGTTGCTACTTTTATTTGCATTGTGGTAGCAAATTGTATAGAGGATTTTCTTATTCTAAAGAACCCGATAGCGCGGATTTGCAAATCCGCGCTCACAACCATTATAAAAACAAATCTAATAAACAAACTACAACTTGTTATCGTTGTAGTTCTTGTTTTATTCTCTTTGTGGGCACGGATTGCAAATCCGAGCCATCTGGGTTCTTATCTCTATTTCATCATAAAATTGAATAATCGTATTAACTTTAGTTTGCTTAGTAAAAAAGAAAATACCTTTATTTTCCAAAATGTTTTTCTCCATAAGATTTAACTAGTTTGCTATATAACTTAAATTTGAGCCTCCATTTAATAATGATAATGTTTCATCAGATAAATTTCCAAATTGTTTCTAAAATATTAATCTTTTCCCATCATCAAAAAGATTAATAAATTGTTGAATAAAAAGGTATCAATGTAAAGCATTAATTTTTTTAATACTTATAATTTATATCCATGTCAAAATTATCCGCTGTCCATGTTCCTTGAAGCATCTGTATTAATGCATCTATTATTTTTATTAATTCTGATATAGGAAAAGGTTTTCTACTATATAAGTGTTTAAAATCTTCATCTACTGTTGGTATAGCCTGCAATTCAGAAATAGAAATATTTGATCCTTTATTTAATAATGTAATCTTTACATTTTGTAATACTTGTACCATTGTTTGTTCTTCGGTAGTGTTTAATATGTATTCATCCCAAAGAAATGCAAACCAACCCGCCATATAGCCATTTATCACTTCCTCATGATATTTTAAAATAGTATTTTTATTTGTAAAAACATACTGATTTTCTTTAAATTCTTCATTAATGTAGTAAAGAGCCAGTTGCATATATGAATCTGAAGTGCAAAACCCCTTGTCGTTATAATCTATTAATTCGTATCCCATAATTTCAATAGTTTAATTTTATTAATTTTCCTGTTTGTGTACCATGATTTAGATTGATGTAAGTGTCAACTTGATTTCTTATGTAATTAGGATTAGTACTAACTGCTAACGAAATTTCTTCAAAATATTTATAATCAATTACAACAAAATCTAATGGTGGAATTTTATTTATTTTCTCAAAATGCCTTGTGATTGCGGTATTAAATTTTACAATTTTTATAT
>JANXVF010000034.1 GCA_025351785.1 Flavobacterium sp. | reverse complement strand
CAATTCAAAATGCGGCTTTTTGAGAAATTTGAATTTTTTATTTTTTTTTCTCTAACCGTTTTAACCTATTCTTCAATTGATTATTCTCTTTCTTCATATCAATCATATACAAAGTTAATTCCTCAATTTTCTCTAAAAGTTTGGCTTCCATTTTTGCAACATTAATTCCATTTTTTGACACTTCTTCTGCCGATGGGACTCCTGGTAAATGCTTATTGATTTTAACAAAATTCTCTACCTCAGATAATGTACGTAGTTTATAATTCTTTGCAAACACATAATCAGCCCAGTCTAATGTACCTTCGGCGGCAATTTTGACTTCTTCTGTTAATATTCCATCTTTGACATAAAGTTTATAATTGCCTGGTAAAGCCGTTGTATTTAAAGCACCGATTACCACTGCTCCTGTATTAGCATTTTGGATTCTATTATTTGCTATTGATGTCCAAGCTGAAGTTGCAACAGAAGTAGTACCAATGGAGTCTTTAACCAAAACTACATCACCATTTGCATCAACACTTAGTACTTTTCCACCCCACGTTGAAACAGAATTCGTAGATTTTAAGTTTGTGAAACGTAACCCACTTCCTATTCCATTTATTTCAAGTTTATTGTTTGGAGAAACCGTACCAATACCAACATTTTTATTAAGTCCAGTACCCGTAAATTTCACCAACATACTATCGGGAGTAGTTGGGGAATATGTAGCAATAGGAATTAAAATCACGTTACCATTTCCATCCACAGAAAGACCTTTCCCATTAGCTGGTTTAGTGGCTGATAAAGAATTTAATCTTGTAAATTTCAAACCACTTCTGTCTAAGGTATCTGACTTTATTTCAAATTTATTGGTTGGTATCGTTCCTATACCAACATTTTTAATACTCCCTATTCCAACGAATTTCACAATCATACTATCAGGAATAGATGATGTTGTTGAATTCACTAAAATAACATCTCCCGCAGGGCTGACCGTCAGAGCTTTACCATTGGCTGCCAATGCTGGAGAGCTTGATTTTAAGTTCGTAAATCTTAAACCACTCTTATTTAAAGTATCTGATCTAATTTCGAGTTTGTTCCCTGGCGTGACAATACTTTTTCCAATACCTACATTTTTATTTGTACCTATTAGTTTTACCAGCATACTATCAGGAGTTGATAAAGCGACTGAATTTACCAAAATTATATCCCCCAAAGCATTGACAGATAATGCTTTACCATTAGCAGAAGAAGTTACTGAAGTTGATTTAAGATTAGTTAATCTTAAACCACTTCGGTCTAATGTGTCTGATTTTACTTCCAGTTTATTGGCAGGTGTAACAATGTTTTTACCAATACCAACATTTTTAATGGTTCCTGTTCCAACGAATTTCACAATCATACTGTCAGGAACAGATGATGTTATTGAATTAACTAAAATAACATCTCCCGCAGGACTGACCGTCAAAGCCTTACCATTCGCTGCCAATGCTGGAGAGCTTGATTTTAAATTCGTAAATCTCAAACCACTCTTATTTAAAGTATCGGATTTAATTTCAAATTTATTGGTTGGCACTGTTCCGATACCTACATTTTTTATAAGTCCTGTTCCCGCAGTAAATTTTACCAATAAACTATCAGGAATGAGATTTGTATTTACTAAAACTACATCACCCAAAGTATTAACACTAAGAGCTTTACCATTTTGAGGAGTAACAATAGTTGTTGATTTTAGGTTTGTAAATCTCAAACCACTTTTATTTAAAGTATCTGATTTAATCTCAAGTTTATTTCCTGGCATAACAATGTTTTTTCCAATACCTACATTTTTATTTGTACCTATTAGTTTTACCAGCATACTATCTGGCGTAACAACATTCGTATTTACCAGTAATGAACCTGTTACATCTCTCATCAATACATTATCAAATGATAAAGTTGCTAATCCAGCATCAAAATTAAATTTGAATCTGTTGATGGTTTGAGTAGGTGCATTTACAGCCAAATCGTTGAACACCTTAGTAGTGCCTACCCAAAGATCAAACTGGTCATTACCTAAGGTCTCATTTATCCCGTTAGGAGCTACGTAAGTAAAGGTGGCTCCTGTATTATTCATTACCCATGTAATATCTTGACTTCCAGTAAAAACTGCAGAAATAGTTGCTCCACTTTGTAAAGTAAAACCATTAGTTGCATTTAAGTTTACGCTTACTTTTGAGTAAACATCCGCAACAGTTGTTCCTCCGTCGGCTAAGTTTGTGCCTCCAAAGTTAAAAGTAGCTGCTGTAGTTTGAGCCACCGCAGATGTAACGCCGAACGAAAATTGGCAATACATAGAACTTGGTGTTGGAGTAAAATTAAAACCTCTCGAAAATCTTGTTGGATTTGTGGCAGAAGCTCTTGCAAACTGTAAACGCCCAGTTGTGATCGTTGTAGTAACGCCAGCAGCGGTAGCAATTTCCGTAAACTGCCCTATGCTTGGTGGAGAACCAACAAAATTTGAAGTAGCTGTTCCCGCAAGAAAATCTTGGCTAAAATGTGTAGTTTGTCCAAATTGGGTAAAACTGTATAATACAAGGACGATTAGTAGTAATAACTTTTTCATTGTGATTATGGATTTTTGAAAAATGTAATTAATATTTTATAAAACTATTGAAATGATTCCTTCTTTCTTAAACTCTTGTCCTCCTTGGCTTGTGTAAGAGAGTGTGTATATATAAGTACCAGCCTGGGGAGTATGCTCATTTATTCGCCCGTCCCATTCATCGTTCGGAGTTTGACTGGTAAAAACAACATTTCCCCATCGGTCAAAAATTTGATATTGATAGTTTTTTACAAATGCTGCATATACCTTGAATGTATCATTTAGTCCATCTCCATTCGGTGTAAAAGCACTTGGAACAAGTAGCCTCAAAGAGAAATTTAAAGGTCGGATATTTGAGTAACTTAAACGCCCATCTGATGAAACTACTTTTACTTGAAACATCAAATTTTGTACCGTAAAATCTTCTGATTTTGGAGTAATTGAGTTTATCCCATTTACTGGTATAGTTTTTATAAGATTATTTTTATTATCAAAAATTTCCATTTTGTAAGCAGAACTACTAAAACTTTCATAGTCTGTCCATGTCATGTCTTTTCCATTGGTAGTTAAAATTACTGGACAGAAAGCATTTGAGTTTGCTGAGATATTATTGCATTTGTCAGCATAACTCAATTTATAGCAAGGTTGAATACTTTTCTTTTCCTCAAATGATTCTACGAAGCTACTGATATTCCCTTTTTTTAGAAAATTATAAGTACTCGTTAGTCCTTCCGATTTTACAATTGTTATTTCATCAGAAGTTACTCCTATTGGCAGTTTCCATGATAAATTAATTATGTTATTGTCTATTGAAACTAAACCATCTCTAATTGGAGCTAAGGTTTTGAGATTTTTTCCATCCGTACATTTAAGTTGAGATACTGATTCAATTGCTCCAATTTTGGCTTTTACCTGATAACAGTACTTTTGTCCACAAATGGTATTTTGATGAGAATATGAACTTGTCAAATTATTAGTAACTAAACCGATTACTCCTCCATTAGAAATAATATCATAATTGGTAATAGCTGTTGGATAGGCTGTCCAATTAAGAAGATGTTTAAAAATTAGTTTTTAATCAAAAAAGGGAATCGGTTTGTTATCTTTTAAACGACGAAATTTATCAGATATGCAAACTTGTTACGAAGTTTTAACCGATTCCCGCTGGGAAATTATCAAAGAAATTGTT
>JANXVF010000023.1 GCA_025351785.1 Flavobacterium sp. | reverse complement strand
AACAATTTTGCTTTCAAGATCATTAACTTCCATCGAGACGTGTTTGCCTAAAACCAAAGCATGATTATCAGCCATGTGACCCGCCGGAAAGTTATAAATTGTTGGAATATTATATTTTTTGGTTATATCGTCTATAATTTCCAATACATTTTTTCCCCAAGGAATTTCATTATCGTGCATTTTGGTCATGCCACCAACTATAATTCCTTTTAAATTTTCTAAACATCCGTTACGTTTTAAATTGATCATCATTCTATCAATATGATACAAATATTCATCTAAATCTTCGATAAAAAGAATTTTATCGTCGCAATTTATTGCTGAAACTGAACCTAGTAAACTATACAAAATAGACAAATTTCCGCCAACTAAAATTCCGTTTGCCGTTCCATAACGATTCATCTGATCACAAGGAACTGTATATTCTAAATGTTCTCCAAACAATGCTTTACGCAAACTTTCTTTGGCTTCTTCGGTCGCTTTGGAACTTACAGGCATAATTCCGTGAATAGATGCAAAACCCAGTGTATTTATATGACTGTGCAATACTGTAACATCGCTAAAACCAATAACCCATTTTGGTGATTGCTTGAATTTTGTAAAATCTAAAAAATCAATCATTCTTACCGTTCCGTATCCGCCACGAACACACCAAATGGCTTTAATATTTGGATTATCAAGTTGCGTTTGAAAATCTGAGGCTCGTTGTTCATCTGTTCCTGCAAGTTGATTGTTGTCTAAACCAATAGTATTGCCAATTACAACTTCTAAACCCCAATTTTTGAGCCATGAAATTGCGGGTTTTAGATTGTCTTCAATATTTTTTCGCGCAGTTGCTACTATAGCAATTGTATCGCCTTTTTTTAGGTAGGGTGGAATTATCATCTTTTTTTGAGCTTGAAGATTTGTTAAAAACACAGAAAATAGAATAAAGAAAACAAAATTTTTCATTGAAATTTAATGTTGCGACAAATTTAATAATTTTTATGCCAGCCTGAACCATAAGTGAGTCCAATTCCTATGAAACTGGTTTTTGAAACATCGCCAAACAGTTTGAAACCTATACTTCGCGCATATCCTGTTGGTTTCCCAATTGGAATTAATCCATAAAAAACTCTATAACGTTCTTTTTGAGAGTTAAACCACTTTATATTTATTTCAAAAGGAATACCTAAAAGTTGTGATTTTTCGAAAGTGTAATTATTGTTTTTATCATAACTTTTTGTTGTTCGGTTTACATAAGATAATCCAGACGAGAAACTCCATGAATGAGAATTTTTGATAAATCTTTTTCCGTACAAAAATGCAAATTCATTAATGTGCTCTAACTCTCTAAAAATAGGGAAAATAAAAGCATTAGGATCATGTTCAAACTTTGTTAATAATATATATCTGACTGTAAATAAATCATCTTTGCGCTGATAATTTAAATTTAATCCTAAATTAAAGCCTTCAGAACTTCCAACGCTGTAACCAAAAAATGTATCTGAAAAAACTATAGGATTAGTCTTGTCTTGTGCTTTGCAGTTATAATTAAAAATTAAAATTAAAGTTAAAAAAAAGTGTTGTTTTTTCATTGCATTTTTTATCAAATGTAAACAAAAAGTACTTAAAAAAACGATTGCCCTAGCCCGGATTGAAGCGTCATCCTTTTTATACCTGTCAGGTTTTTAAAAACTTGACAGGTATAAAAAGATATAGCGGAAAGCTGGGAAAAGCTCCAAATAAAAACTTTAAAACTATAGATTGTATTTCTTATTTTTGCAAAATATATATACAGAATTTTACAATGTTAGAAAACCCAAAAAGATATACAATTACTGCTGCATTGCCTTATACTAATGGTCCAATTCATATTGGGCATTTGGCTGGCGTTTATGTTCCGTCTGATATTTATGCGCGTTATTTAAGATTGCAAGGAAAAGATGTTGCGTTTATTTGCGGAAGCGATGAACATGGTGTTGCCATCTCGATGAAAGCCAAAAAAGAAGGCATAAGTCCGCAAGAAGTAATTGATAAATATGATGGAATTATTAGAAAATCATTCATTGATTTCGGGATTTCGTTTGATAATTACTCCCGAACCTCATCTAAAATTCATCACGATACGGCACAAGAATTTTTTAGAAAATTATATGATAATAATGATTTTACCGAAGAAATTACCGAGCAATTGTATGATGCAAAAGCTGACCAATTTCTTGCAGATAGATTTGTTGTGGGAACTTGTCCAAAATGTGAAAATCCAGAAGCATATGGCGATCAGTGTGAACGTTGTGGTTCAACCTTAAATGCTACTGATTTAATAAACCCAAAATCGACAATTACAGGTGAAACGCCAATTTTAAAATCAACCAAACATTGGTTTTTACCTTTGGATAGATACCAAGATTTTTTACAAAAATGGATTTTGCAAGATCACGCAAAAGATTGGAAAACAAATGTTCTCGGACAAGTAAAATCATGGTTAGACGACGGATTAAAACCTCGTGCTGTAACTCGTGATTTAGATTGGGGAATTGACGTTCCTGTTGATGGCGCAGAAGGAAAAAAACTTTATGTATGGTTTGATGCTCCAATTGGATACATTTCGGCAACCAAAGAATGGGCTGCAAGAGAAGGAAAAAATTGGGGAGATTATTGGAAAAAAGATGATACTAAGTTGGTTCATTTTATAGGAAAAGACAATATTGTGTTTCACTGCATTATTTTTCCGGCAATGTTGAAAGCAGAAGGAACTTATATTTTACCAGAAAATGTTCCTGCAAATGAATTTTTAAATTTAGAAGGAAACAAACTCTCGACTTCTAAAAACTGGGCAGTTTGGTTGCACGAATATTTAGAAGATTTTCCAGATAAGCAAGATTCTTTGCGTTATGCATTGACATCAAATGCGCCAGAAACTAAAGATAACGATTTTACTTGGAAGGATTTTCAGGCAAGAAACAATAACGAATTGGCTTCTATTTTTGGAAATTTCATCAATCGTGTTGTCGTTTTGACTAACAAATATTATGATGGAATTGTTCCAAAACCAAATGATTTTAGTGAAGTTGACGAACAAACTTTAGCGGAGTTGAAAGCCTATCCAGCTGTGATTTCGTCATCAATTGAACGCTATAGATTTAGAGAAGCGCAAGGCGAAATGATGAATGTGGCGCGTTTAGGAAATAAATATTTAGCTGATGAAGAACCGTGGAAAATGATAAAAACTGATTCAGCTAGAGTTCAAACCCAAATGTATGTGGCGTTGCAAATTGCTGCTGCATTAAGAGTTTTATCGGAACCATTTTTACCATTCACCACTTGTAAATTATCTGGTATTTTAAAAACCGATTTGTATTTAAGTTGGAAAGACGTTTCTGAAAGATCTGATTTAATTTCTGCAGGTCACAAAATTGGTAAACCAGAATTATTGTTTTCTCAAATAGAAGATGCCGAAATTCAAAAACAAATAGATAAACTAGAAGCTACAAAAGTTGCAAACAAAGAGATTGCTTCGTACCTCGCAATGACAATTGAACAAAAAGAAACGTCAACTTT
>JANXVF010000011.1 GCA_025351785.1 Flavobacterium sp. | reverse complement strand
GCGTCTAGAAGATAAAGGCGTTTTTGTTACATTGTTTTAGTTTAAAAAGTAATTGAGAATCCAACTCCATTTGAATTTGAAATAAATGAAGTTGATTCGATGGTAAAACCAGTTTTCGGATTTTTTAAATCGTCGTTGATTAAAGAAACTGCTTTTTTTATTTTTTTTGAAAATCCTAATTTAATTGGAATTGCAGTTAAAATTAAACCTCCTCCAATTATATAAGGAATGTTTCTACTTGAATTAATGTCTCCTTTATTTTTGGCGTTTTGCACTAGTAACAAGTGGTTTATTACAACAGTACTAATACCACCATAAAGTAGAATATTTCCCAATGTTTGCTTGGTTTTTCCAACATTATATAAATCAAGAGCTTCTTTATTATCTTTTAATAAATTTCTAACTTCTTCGGAAGATAATTTTTGTTTACTTGAATTAAAAACACTTCCATTATTTTTACAAGTTATTGCTTCTTGAGAAAATCCTAAAAAGGAAAAAATTAAAAGAGTTAGTAGCGCAATTTTTTTCATGATGAAATAGTTTTATATTTAAAATCAAAAATAGTTTATAAATTGTTAACAATGAATAAAATGGTTTAAACTTTTTTTTATTCTCCGTAATTACCCCAGCTACGCAAAGTGTTTGATTTAAATAAAATATTATGATTAATGCTACACCAATGTCTCCTGACTTTGCGTCACAATTATTTTTTAAAATTAGAATAGTAATGATAAAAAATATAGTTTAAATATACATAACTAGTATTTAAGTAAGTAAAAATATAAAAAAACTAAAACTTATTAACACACCAATCAAAAACCAAATCCTCGCTATCGGTTTTAGTAGTAAAAAATAATAAACGCTACTTAATATAATAAAAATAAAAATTATAATACTCTTATTCAGTTATTTACTGTTATAATTTTTTTTAAGTATATTTGAAAAAAATAAAATCATGAAAAAAGCATTACTTATAATTTTAATTTCAGTTGTAAACATCTTGAATGCTCAAAATATTTTTAGAGACGATTTTTCTACCTATACTACAAACCAACAACTTAGTGGGCAAGGGGTTTGGACAAACAATAGCAGTGCAGCAGGCGGACTTGGGAGTTGCTCTGGAGCCACATGCGTAAATGCAAAAGTTATCCCAACTGCAATCAGTTACAATGGGTATGGATCAGCTTCAAATTCATTCGAATTAAAAAACAATGTAGATGGTTGTGGCAGAGCATTTACAGCTTTTAATGGCGGTACAATGTATGTTTCTATGGTTATAAATATAAGTCAAGCGTCTACTTCAAATTTAGCAACAGATTTTTTCAGAATAATGGCGGGATCAAATACAACAATTCCATTTAGATTGACTGCAATGTCTATAACACCAGGCTTTTTTAGTATCGGAGTTTCAAAAGGTACTGGACCCGTATTTTATTATTCGCAACAAATAGCAATGAACACTAACCATTTAATTGTCTGCAAATATCTTACAAATGCAGGAGCTTCAAATGATATAGTTGCAATGTATGTAAACCCCGTTGTTCAGCTTGGCGAACCTGCAACTGCTGATGCCGGTTTTTCAAATGGTACAGATGTTGTTGGAAATATTGATAGAATGTGTTTCAGACAAAATGTTGCTCTGGGAGTTCCAGTTGGTCGTGCTGGTTTGATAAGTGTTTCAGGAACTTGGTCAGGTCTTAAATTCCCTGCTTTAGAAACTACTCAGTATGACAATAACCAAATTACAATAAACTCTAATCAGTTAAAAAACGGACTTTTAAACATATCATCTAATCAAGTTTTGGAAAATAGTTTGTTGCAAATTTTTGATATTAGAGGACAATTATTGGAAAACAAAACAATATCACTTCAGGCAAATGATAATTTGGTTGTTACTAAGACTATTTCAATGTCAGGTATTTACATAGTAAAATTAACAAATAATGAAGGCTTAAATATGTTTAAAAAGGTTTTAGTCGAATAGAAAAACTAAATTTTTATTTTTTTGAAGGTTAATAAAATCATTAAATACTCATTCTAAATTCTTCAATTATAGGATTTGCTTTTGCAAAATCACTTTCTTGAATAAATAATTCTACTGCTTTAGAGTTTGATAAACTTGGCAAAACGTTAGACTGATTATTGTTTCTTAATGTTATAACTAGTTTACATTCTTCTAATTTTTCTTTCAACCCTAAAGCTAAAATTTCTGTTCCCGAAAATATTTTTATCAATCCCATTCTATCAATCTTATTTATTTTTGTAATTATTATTTTAAAGTTTACTGAAAATTTATTCCATTTCGAAAAAAACAGGTTCAATCATAATTTTTTCGGCTAATATTTCAACTCTTTCAGTAATATTTGTTGTAAAAAATATCCGTTGAGTTTTTTCAATACTAGCAGATAATCTCATAATTACTGCATCTAATCTAGATCGAAATAGCTCGTCAGCATCATCTACGACAAACATTTTTATAGTATTTATATTAAATCCAGCAGAACTAAATAAAGCATTTATTTTTGACGTAGTTCCTACAATTATGTCGTTTCCGAGTGAGATATGGTTTTTATCAAAATCAAAATTACCTTTATCGTGAACCCCAAAAACTCTTAAATCGGTATAAGTTGATAGTTTATTAAATAATTCAACCATTTCAATAACTTTATCTTTATCCTTTACTAATACTAAAGCACGAGAACTTTCACCTATTGCTTTTTCTATTCTTTGTATAACGTTAATTACTATTGTTGTAGATTTTCCTGAGCTATTTGGCGCTTCAACAACAACATCTGAACCACTTTTTATTGTCGAAAAAGTTTCAAATTGTATTTCGTTGGCTTCTTGAAAATCGTTTTCGATTAACGCTTGTTGTAAATTTAAATTTATTTTTTTTAATTGCATTTTTTTATTTTGTAGTCCTTTTGTTGTTTTATTTACTTGCAAATAATTTAACATCATTTTCAGAAATCTCACTTCCTCCAAGTATTATCAAACGTTCTATTACGTTTCTTAGTTCTCTAATATTTCCTGTCCAGTCATAATCCTGTAATAATTTAATTGCATCAGGCATGAAATTTTTTTGGACAGTTCCTTGTTCTTCGGCAATTTTTTTTCCAAAATGTTCAATTAATAATGGGATATCATCTCGCCGATCGTTTAATGATGGAACTTTAATTAGAATTACTGCCAATCGGTGATATAAATCTTCTCTAAATCGTCCTTCGGCAATTTCTATTTTTAAATCCTTATTAGTAGCTGCAATAACTCTAACATTTACTTTTATATCTTTATCTGCACCCACTCTTGTTATCATACTTTCCTGCAAAGCACGCAATACTTTTGCCTGAGCAGATAAACTCATATCACCTATTTCATCCAAAAAAATTGTTCCACCATCAGCTGCTTCAAATTTTCCAGCTCTATCTTTTATTGCAGATGTAAAAGCACCTTTAACATGTCCGAAAAGTTCGCTTTCAATCAATTCTGACGGAATTGCAGCACAGTTTACTTCTATTAGTGGGAAGTCTGCCCTTTCACTTTTTTCATGCAATTGGTGTGCAACCAATTCTTTTCCTGTTCCATTTGGACCTATAATTAAGACTCTTGCATCAGTCGTAGCTACTTTATTTATAATAGATTTTATATGATTTATTGGCTCAGATTCGCCTATCATCTCATAATTTTTACTAACTTTTTTCTTAAGGATTTTATTTTCTACAACAAGTTGCTTTTTGTCCAAAGCATTACGAACGGTGTTTAAAAGTCTATTTAAATCTGGTGGTTTAGATATGTAATCAAAAGCTCCAAGTCGCATTGTATTGATTGCTGTTTCCATATCACCATGTCCAGATATCATCACTATTGGAATTTCGGGTTTTATTTTTTTTACGGCATTTAGAAGTTCTTCACCATCCATTTTTGGCATCTTAATATCGCAAAGAACTAAATCATAATCATTATTTTTAATTTTTTCATAGCCTTGAACACCATCTTCTGCTTCTTCTACTTGATAGGTATCACTCTCTTCCGACAGAATTTTTAATAAAACTCTTCGTATTGAAGCTTCATCTTCTATTACTAATATTTTTGACATACTATATTATTTTTGGCATAAAAAATCATGTATTTATAGATTTTGATAATTTTCAAAGTTAGTAAAAATCAATTTAGTTTAAGCAATTTTAAGTGCAGTGTCTTATAAATAAAAGCTTTTAAAAAGACCATAAATATTAAATAAATTAATAATTCATCCATTTGTAAAGCTCTTTCCAGGTTGGCTTTTTTCCATACATTAAAATTCCAACTCTATAGATTTTTGCCGCAAACCAAACCACAAGAAAAAATGAACCAAATAAAATACTAATTGAAAGTAAAATTTGCCACGCAGGTACTCCAAACGGAATTCTCATCATCATAACAATAGGAGAAGTTAACGGAATCATTGAAAAAACAGTTGCAATAGTACCGTTTGGATCATTTATAACAGTAAAAAAACCTATGTAAACTCCAAGTATAAGTGGCATTATTATAGGAAGTAGAAATTGTTGCGAATCAGTTTCGTTATCAACTGCTGCGCCAATTGAAGCGTAAAAAGAACTGTAAAGAAAATATCCACCTATAAAATAAATAAGAAAAGAAATCAAAATTGTTGCTATGGGCAAATTCCACAATTCATTTACATACAACTGTATTTGGCTCCCCATTTCTGATTGAACACTATGAATTGCATGCTCTTGTATTCCCGAAGTGGCACCCATATGAACTCCAAAAACAAAAGAAAGTATAAACATTGCACTTAATCCTAATATTGACCAAATTATAAATTGTACTATTCCTGCAAGTGAAGTACCAATTATTTTTCCCATCATCAACTGAAATGGTTTTACCGATGAAATAATAATTTCGATTATACGCGAAGTTTTTTCTTCTATAACACTTCTCATCACCATATTTCCATATAAAATGATAAACATCATTATCAGATAACCAAAAGCTCCACCAATTATTATTTTAATTTCATTGAGCCCTTTTAAAGTTTTTTCGCCAGATGATTTTGATAATGTAATGCTAACTTTTGCAGTAGATTTTTTAATTTTTAAAGTATCTAATCCTGATTCTTGATAGTTTTTTTGAGTCAATTTTGATGCAATTATATCTTGCAAATTGTCAATAAATGATAGGCTAGGACTATCATTTGAGATATATTCAATGTTGGATTGTAGTAAATCTATTTTAGTTGTTTTTGGTATCAATAATAATCCTTCAAAATTTTTATTTGCTATACTATCTTTTAGAAATTTAATAGGAATTTGAGTAAGATTGAGATATTTATATTCTTCATTCGATTTGAATTCATTAGTAAAAAAACCTGATTCATCATGAATTGCAATAGTTTTTAATTCGGCTTTCATCGAACTTAAATAACCTACAAAAGCTCCGATTCCTATAAATAATAATGGACTTAAAAATGTCATTACAATAAACGACTTGTTGCGAACTTTTGCCGTAAATTCTCTTTTAATAATAAGACTGATTATGCTCATGACTGGAATTTATAGATTTAGTACTTTTTTGAATTTAATTTAAATGATTATGATAAATTTTACTTTTTGAAATAATTAATCGGTTACAGTTTTTATAAAAATATCATTTACCGTAGGTATTTTTTCCATAAAATGGGTAACCTGACCTCTATGCAACAGAATATTTAAAAGCTCATTAGGACTAGAATTTCCGAGACTAATTTCAAGTTTTAATTCATCATTTAAAGATTTAAAATTTGTTTGCGAAATTTTAAATTTTTGTGATAAATCAAACAGTAAACCTTCAATTTTATCACAAATTATTCCTACTTCATAATTATTTGTTCTGAATTGTTTTTTAACATCTGTCAATTTTCCTTCTATTAATTTATTTGATTTATGTATCAAGGCAATATCGTCGCATAATTCCTCCACACTTTCCATTCGATGTGTTGAAAATAAGATTGTCGATCCATTTTTTTTTAAATCTAGAATTTCATCTTTAATCAAGTTTGCATTTACAGGATCAAAACCAGAAAAAGGTTCATCAAAAATTAAAAGTTTAGGTTTGTGTAAAACAGTTACCACAAATTGAATTTTTTGAGCCATTCCTTTCGACAATTCTTCAATTTTTTTGTTCCACCAACCCTGAATTTCTAATTTATCAAACCAATAATCGAGTTGTTGTTTTGCATCTTGTTTTGACATCCCTTTAAGTTGTGCTAAATACAAACATTGTTCTCCTACTTTCATAGATTTATACAAACCTCTTTCTTCGGGCATATATCCTATGCTTTGAACATGCTTTGGGTTTAATTTTTCTCCATCAAGAATAATTTCTCCATCATCTGGAATAGTTATTTGATTAATAATTCTAATTAAGGATGTTTTCCCTGCTCCATTTGGACCTAGTAAACCATAAATACTACCTTGAGGAATAGTTAGTGAAACCTGATTTAAAGCAGTATAATTTCTGTATTTTTTTACAATTTTATTTACTTCGAGAATATTTTTCATTTCAATATTATTTATGTAAAAGTATAGTATTTCTGATAATTTTTTTGTGGTTAAAAAAAACCCACCCTTATTTTGACACAAGGATGGGAAAAATTGCTATGAAAAAGATTACCTGTTTCCAAGTAATAATCAAAAGTAAAAATAATTTTGCAATTATGAAAACATATCTTTAACTTTTTCAAAAAAAGATTTATCAGTCTTTTCTGGATGAGGTGTAAAGTTGTCGTCATTTATCGATTTTTCAAAGAATTGTCGTTGTTCTTTGCTTAAAGTTTTAGGAGTCCATACATTTATGTGAACAAGTAAATCGCCATTCCCATAACTATTTAAGCTAGGAATTCCTTTTCCTTTAAGACGTAAAATCTTACCAGATTGAATTCCTTCTTCTAATTTTATTCTTACTTTTCCATTTACGGCGTCAATATCTTTAGATGCTCCTAATATTGCTTCTGGATAACTTATATATAAATCGTAATGTAAATTCTCTCCTTCACGCTTTAAAAATTCATGTTCTTGCTCTTCAATGGCAACTATCAAATCGCCTGGTATTCCGTTTCCGGGAGCGTCATTTCCTTTTGAGGATACTTTAAGTTGCATTCCGTCTACAACACCCGCCGGAATTTTAATAGATACAGTTTCGTCTTCCAAAAGCATTCCTTGCGAATCTGCATTTGCAGGTTTGCTTTCGATTATTTGACCAGCTCCACCACATGTAGGACAGGTAGAGGCTGATTGCATTCGACCTAAAATGGTATTTGTAACTCGCATTACTTGTCCTTGACCATTGCAAGTAGAACACGTTTTATAACGAACGCCAGGTGCTTGAATTTTTCGTTTTACTTTTACTTTTTTTTCCACGCCATTTGCAATTTCCGAAAGTGTCAATTTTACTTTTATTCGAAGATTACTTCCTTTTGCACGACGTTGCCCACCAGAGTTTCCTCCGAATCCTCCAAAACCACCACCTCCAAAAATATCTCCAAATTGACTGAAAATATCTTCCATATTCATACCACCTCCCTGAAAACCACCTCCACCATTTCCTGCTTCAAATGCTTGGTGTCCATATTGGTCGTATTTTTGTTTTTTTTGAGGATCACTTAAAATTTCATAAGCTTCGGCACATTTTTTAAAATTCTCTTCGGCTGCTTTATCTCCTGGGTTTTTATCAGGATGAAACTCTATTGCTTTTTTGCGGTAAGCCTTTTTAATTTCTGCTTCGCTTGCACTTTTAGTAGTTCCAAGTATTTCGTAAAAATCTTTTTTCATGTTTTGATTTATGAATAAATGAGTTTGAGATTTATTTATTATCCTAAAATTTTAGAACACTAAACTATTTTTAATTCCCGATAACAACTTTTGGAAATCTAATAATTTTATCTCCAAGTTTATAACCTTTTTCTAATACATCAACAATTTTACCTTTCATATCGTCTGATGGAGCTGGAATTTGTGTGATAGCTTCTGCAAAATCTGCATTAAAATTATCTCCTGCTCGAACCTCCATTTGTTCCAAGCCTTTAGAAACTAAAGTTGATTTTAGTTTTTCATGAATCAATTCGACACCTTTTAACAAAAGTTCATCTTCTGATTTAGAAATTTCTAAAACGGCTCTGTCAAAATCGTCAAGAACGGGTAATAATGCTTGAAGAACTTCTTGATTGGCAGTCTTAAACAAATCTATGCGCTCTTTTGAAGTACGACGTTTATAATTTTCAAATTCGGCAAAAAGGCGTAAAAACTTATCTTTTTCTGATGCTAAATCAAGAGCTAATTGTTCTTCTGCAGAAATTTCAACGACTGTTTCAGCTTGATTTTCAGCAGTTTCAGCCACAGTATCTTCAACTAATTGCTCGTTTTCAGTATTTTCAGTATCCATTGTGCTTTTATTTTTGTTTGGAAATATATTTTTGAATTTCATTTTATATTTATTCTGAAACTTTAAAAGCAAAAGTGTTGCCATTTGTAAATAAATGTCAAATTGTCACTTGAAAGAAGTGTTTTATTTTTAAATGGATTTCTAATTTGTATAGTTAACTTTTTTACATTTAATTAATACTATATGTTTTAACAGTCAAAACTGAATTTAAAATTTATGATTAATTTATGACTAAATCGTTTTAGTAAGTTGTAAATTTGATATTATAAAAGTTAATTACAAAGGTTATTAATTCAAAATTATAAATTAAAAGTTCCAGTTCGCGCTGGAATTTTTTATTTTAATATATTTTGAATTGCTTTTTCTGCAGTAGGATATTTAAATTGAAAATTAAGATCTAAAGCTCTTTTAGGGATTATATTTTTATCATTGAAAAGTAAAATATGCATTTCTCCCAAAATTAATTTCATTAAAAATTGAGGTATTTTGGGTAAAAAAAGGGGTTTATGCAAAATTTTCGCGATTAATTTTGTAAGATTTTGATTAGAAATAGGGTTGGGCGAAACTGCATTAAAAATACCCTCATATTTATTTTTAATAACAAAATAATACAAGTTGCAAACATCGGTGAGGTGAATCCATGACTGAAGTTGTTTACCAGTACCAAATGCACTCCCAAATCCCATTTTTATAGGTTTAATAATTTCTAAAAGTGCACCACCTTTTTCAGAATACACGACTCCTGTTCTTAATTTTGCTACTCTAATATTTAATAATTTAAATTGATCAATACTTTCTTCCCACTTTACAACAACGTTTGACAAAAAACTGTTTTCAATTTGAGTCGAATATTCATCATAAACTACTTCATTACTATCAGGATATAGTGCAGTTCCTGATGCTGAAACAATTTGTTGAACAGAATTTGGAGTTTTTTTAACCAAATTAAAAAGTAAATTAGAAGATAAAACACGACTTTCAATCAATTCTTGTTTGTATGAATTTGTCCAACGTTTTGCAATCGAAGCTCCAGCCAAATGAACAATTACTGCTACACCATCAAGGCATTTATCGTCAATTTTACCTTCCTGAGGATTCCAATAAAATCCATTGTAGTTTGGTGTATTTATTAGTTTCTTTTTTGAGGTAGTTAGATAGTTTACACTATAATTATTATCTAAAAGTAAGGCAACAAGTTCTGTTCCAATCATTCCTGTCGCACCCGTAATAAGAATTTTCATAAACTTTATTTTGATGTAAAAATACTGCTTTACTAAGTTAAATTTCAATAATTTGTAGT
Source organism: Flavobacterium sp. (assembly GCA_025351785.1). Lineage (GTDB taxonomy): Bacteria > Bacteroidota > Bacteroidia > Flavobacteriales > Flavobacteriaceae > Flavobacterium. Next base: position 73,236 of record JANXVF010000011.1, on the reverse strand, counting down.
TGCTTTAACTTTTGTTCATAAAAAAATCCCAACTTCCATTGGGATTTTATAACATTTTACAACATTTTAATTTTTTGAAATACTACCACCAGATGATTCATCTTTGTTTATAGATTTTGGTTCGGTTGCATAGTTTATAGAACTTCCGCTAGAAGCAACTGCTTTTAAACTTACAAGTGGATTGATACTTGTTGAACTTCCACTGCTAGCATTTGCAGAAACTTCATTTGCTAGTAGTTTTTTTGCCTGAATGGAACTTCCACTTGAAGCATTAGTTGTTAATTTTAATGACTTGCCTGTTATAGAAATTGAGCTTCCGCTTGTTGATTCTACCGAAGTTGAATTATATTCTATTGAGGCTTCAATTTTACTTCCGCTTGTAGATGAAACTGATAAATTAGTTCCTTTTATAATTTTGTTTGTACTTAAATTAGAACCGCTTGTTGTTGAAATCGCAGTAATCGATGGCATTTTCACTCTAATAATTTCAGCTTTAGACGAAAATATATTTTCATCTGACGTAATTATTAATGTCTCTTTCTCAACTTTTGTAATTATGTGAGACAGTAAATTTTGATCGGCTTCAACTTCTACAGAAACAGTTTCATCTTGTTCTAAAATAACTTGGAGTCCACGACTAACTTCAATTTTTGTAAATGGTGCTCCAATATTTCTTTTTTCTGTTTGCACATTGCCTGTACCTTTTAATCCTGATTTAAAATTAGTGTTACACGAAGCAAATAAAATTGCTATAAGGGTAACAATAAATGATTTTGTAAAAAATATTATAAATTTTATCATGTTATTTAGTTTTAATAGTTACACCGTTTTGATTAATATTGATGCTTTCAATTTTATTAGTATGTTTAATTTTGCTTTTTTTGATGAGAATTCCCTCAGAGTTTAGCTCAATAGTTTCAGCAGAATCTTTGGCGATTTGATCTAATTCAACATCATTGTAATCTTCATTTTCGTTTATTGGGCAATTTAAACATTTAATTTGTTTATCGCCTACTTTATAAATGTATTTATCTGAACTGTAGTGTAAATTGAAGTAATCATTATCTGAGTTATCATAATCTTCAACACTTGTATCGGTTTTTAACAATGTTCCGACAGGTAGATATAAAAATAATTCTACTTTCTGATTTCTGAATTTTGATGCTACGTTGCTCAATAAATAATTATCCAAAATTAATTGATTTCCAATAATGGTATACTTGTATTTAATTTGCTTTGCTCTAGTTTTTGCTTCCTGTGGTGATTTTCCAACTGCTAGTTTTTCTGTTTGTATGTATGGAAGTTTCTCAGATGTTTGAAGTATTTTTAAATAAATATTATTAGAATAAATAACCTCGTGATTTTGTTCATCTTGTGTTAATCGAAAATCTGTTCGATGATTTACATCTTTATCAAAAAAATCATTATTCTTAAATTTTACAAAAAGTGTATCTGTAGAAGTTAAATTTATAGTTTCTTTTTTTACATCTTTAGCTTCTGATGAGATTTGTGTTAACTCATGAATACCTATTGATATTAAAATTCCAAGTGCGATAATCCAAATAGCTAATAGACTGTATTTAATAATATTACCCAATGATTTTAAATTAGTAACTATTAATTTTAAACCTAAGTACATCAAGAAAAATAATGGAATACCAAAAGTTAATAAAAATAAAATTCCTTGTACCCAAAGCGGTGTTTCTAATCCAATTGGGGTTGCAATATTGTTAATAATTGTGTTTTGAGGAAGCGTAGTTGAAAATATTAATATTATTGATGCAATGCAAATTCCAAGTAAAGAAACAGATGAAATAATTACAATTAAAGCACCTAACACTTTTGCAAATACTCCAAAAATAGAATATAATGTTGTTCCTATTTTATCTCCAACTGTAGTGGCACTATTTTTTACTCTATTTCCTAACTCGTCATAGTCTACATTTTTAATTTTAGTTGATACATTATCAAATTCTTCACGAACTTTTCTTTCTATATTTGAAATAGTTACGGGTTCGCCAGTCATTTCTAGTTTTTCTGTGGTTGTTTTGGCTTCTGGTGTAGCAATCCAAAGGATTAAATACACAAACAAAAACCATCCAAAACTTACTACTGCAAAAATTAAGAAAATTATTTTTATCCAAACTGTGTCAATTCCTGTGTAATGACTTAATCCTGTGCAGACTCCACCAATTGTAGCTCTATCTTTATCTCGATATAATATTTTAGTTTTTAGTGTTGTAAAATTATTTTTAGAATTATTTGTATCGTTTTCGTCATCAATTCTATAATCTTCTGGTTGCCCCATAACTGCAACGACTTGGTCAACATCATTATTATTTATTACATGTTTGTCGCTTTTTTGTTTTTCAGTCAACAACTCGGCTACTCGCATTTCAATATCTTTCATTATTTCATCTTTGCCAGATGAGTTAGAAAGCGATCGTTTTATGGCATCAAAATATTTTAATAATTTTTGGTACGCATCTTCATCTACATGAAAAAATAAACCACCTATATTAATATTTACTGTTTTGTTCATCGTGTTTAGTTTTGATTAGTTATAATGTTTACGGCATCAGATAGTTCTCTCCAAGTACCTATTAATTCAGTTAAAAAAGTTTTTCCTAATTCGGTCAATCCGTAATATTTTCTTGGCGGACCCGAAGTAGATTCCTCCCAACGATAGTTGAGTAACCCGTCATTTTTTAATCTTGTAAGTAGCGGATAAACTGTGCCTTCAACTACTAGCAATTTTGCGTTTTTTAAGGTGTCTAAAATCTCCGAAGTATAGGCATCTTTTTCTTTTAAGACTGATAAGATACAAAACTCAAGAACCCCTTTTCGCATCTGAGCTTTTGTGTTTTCAATATTCATAATTGTCATTTGATTTTTTGTGATTACTGTACATTTTTTTTGATTTGATGATTGAAACTATTTTTTGTTATTATAATGACTCTATATAAATCATTAATAATCTTATACAAAGATATGAACTTAAAAAGGTATTATGCAATACAAAGTACTATCATTTAACATAAAATTAACAATTAAAATTTCAATCAATTTATGAGTTATTATTGTATATTTACAGCAAAATCAATAGTTAATGGTACTTTCTGCATCTAAATTAAACAAGTATTTATTATTCAAATTGCCATCAGCTTTTTTTTGTGGCGTTAGAGTTAATGCTCTAGACGAAAACAAATGTATAGTAACTGTAAAGCACAATTGGATTAATCAAAACCCATTTAAATCAATGTATTTTGCAGTTCAAGCAATGGGAGCAGAGTTAGCAACTGGTGCCTTAGTAATGAGCTATATTAAAGATTCTGGCAAAAATATTTCGATGTTAGTCGCAAATAATAAAGGTAATTTTTCAAAAAAAGCAACTGGACGAATCAAATTTGTATGTAGTGATGGAAATTTAATTAAAGACGCCATAAACAAAACAATATCAACAGGTGAGGGTCAAACTTTTTGGATGAAATCTATCGGATCAAATGAAAAAAATGAACAAGTATCAGAAATGGATTTTGAGTGGAGCATAAAAATTAAATAGAAATAAATTGTTGTAAATAAAAATAAAGTATAAATGAAAAAAATTAATAAATTCCTATTTATTGTCATATTGATAACATCAGTTTCATTTTCGCAAAAAAAAGATAAAATTAAAGGATCAAAAATTGTAACTATCGAGAAGAAAGTTATTGATAGTTTTAGTGCAATAGAAGTTGCTGATGATATAGAAGTAGTTGTTTTAAAAGGTTCAGAGTGTGCTGTCGAAATTGAAGCTGACGATAATTTACACGATGCTATTACGTTAGATTTGTCTGGAAATATTCTTAAAATAGGGGCTACAAAAAAAGTAATAGGTTATAAAAAATTTAGTGTTATAGTAACTTGTAAAGAAGATTTTAACTCGATTGTTGCAAAAGATGATTGTAAAATTACAGCCATTTCAAATCTTGATTTTGATGTTTTATCAGTAAAAAGTTATGACAACGCAAAATTATATATTACTTCAAAAACTAAAGAATTTAATTTTGTTTTAGATGGAAAATCAAAAGCAGAATTAAATTTGATTGCTTCAAAAACGATTATCAGTTTGAGTAAAAATTCTCAACTGAAAGCTTTAATAACTTCAAAAGAAATGACTTTTGATATGTATCAAAAATCTGATGCTACTATTGAAGGAGATGTTGAAGAATTAAAAATTAGAGTCGATAATAATTCAAATTTTGCAGGAAAAAATCTTTCATCAAAAAATGTAAACATAACAGCCGAAGGTTATTCTAGCAGTTATATTCAATCACGATTGAAGACAACTATAAGTTCATCTGGAAAATCAGAAATTGATTTGTATGGTGATTCAAAAATTGAAATAATTAAATTTGCTGATAGCTCAATTCTTAGAAAAAAACCTTTAAAATAAATTACAAAATAAGATATCATATTTTTTTTTATTATATATTTGCAATCCGATTAAATCGGGGTGTAGCGTAGCTCGGTTATCGCGCCTGCTTTGGGAGCAGGAGGTCGCAGGTTCGAATCCTGCCACCCCGACTAGAAGTCAAACATTAACTTGTTTGGCTTTTTTTTATAATTTATAGCTATAATTTAATAGTCATTTTGTTATATGGTTTACGATTTCTTTTTTTATTAAATTGTAAATTTGTGTTTCTTTAAATATTTTAAAAATTATGTCAGATACAATAGAAAAAGTTAAATGCTTAATAATTGGTTCAGGTCCAGCAGGATATACCGCTGCAATTTATGCATCGAGAGCAAATATGTTTCCCGTTTTATATCAAGGTACGCAACCAGGCGGACAATTAACGACTACAAACGAGGTTGAAAATTGGCCTGGAAATCCAGAAGGAATTACAGGTCCCGAAATGATGATAGCCATTCAAACTCAAGCACAACGTTTTGGCGCAGATGTAAGAGATGGATGGGTTACAAAAGTAGATTTTTCAGGTGATATACATAAAGTATGGGTAAATGAGACTAAAGAAATTCATTGTGAAACTGTGATAATTTCTACCGGTGCATCAGCAAAATATTTAGGTTTACCATCAGAGCAACATTATCTTCAAACTGGTGGTGGCGTTTCTGCTTGTGCGGTTTGTGATGGTTTTTTCTATCGAAATCAAGAAGTTGTAATCGTTGGTGCAGGAGATTCAGCTTGCGAAGAGGCACATTATTTATCCAAATTGTGTAAAAAAGTTACAATGCTTGTTAGAAGTGAACAGTTTAAAGCTTCAAAAATTATGGAAGAGCGGGTTAGAAAAACTGAAAATATTGAAATTTTATTAAATACTGATACGGTTGAAGTTATTGGTGATGGTCAAGTAGTAACAGCGGTGAAAGTAAAAAATAAAAGTACGGATGTTATTTCTGAAATTCCAGCAACTGGATTTTTTGTCGCTATTGGACATAAACCAAATACTGATATTTTTAAAGATTTTTTAAATTTAGATGAAACGGGATATATTGTTAACGTATCTGGAAGTTCCAAAACTAATATTGCAGGTGTTTTTGTTTCTGGCGATGCTGCAGATCATGTTTATAGACAAGCAATTACAGCGGCAGGAACTGGTTGTATGGCCGCACTTGATGCTGAAAGGTATTTGGCTAGTAAGGAGTAAATTTTTAATTAATAATTTTTATTTAGAGCGCTAAAAAAAATCCGCCTAATATTTCTTTAGGCGGATTTTTATTGATAAAAATTAATTATTATCTTTTTATAACTCGAATATTTTGAGTATTATCTTGTTGCTTAACTACAATTGTGTAAACACCAACTGGATAATTATTTCCAATTTCTATAATTGAATTGTTAGTTAAATCAACTTTCAATATTTCAATAGTTCTTCCTAACATGTCATATGCTACAACTTCAACAGGATCTGAAGTTTGAGATTTTATGTCAATATACACATTAGTGTCAAACGGATTTGGATATGCTACTGCTGAAAAATTGTCTGCTACATTAGCAACAGTTTTAATAGCATTTGGAGTAATTTTTGAAATATTTGAATTTATGAAACATAAATTTCCATAAGGAAGGTAGGTATCGTCTGTATTCTTTACTGCTATTTCAACAGAATAATATGTACTTGATGAGTAATTTGGGATACTGTTAGCTCTAAATGCTCTTATTGGTCTTTCTATGTAAGTATCTTCATTTGTAAAAAAATTATGAATATGAAACTTATATCCTTTAGCATATTTAACTAAATCAGCATAAACATAATCTGTTGGCGCAACAAATGGAGCTCCACATTGTGATGCCTGAATTTGAGTTGTTGCACTAGGAGTAGTAATAGTACAAGGACTTCCATAATTTTCCCAAACACCTGCTCGCTTAACCGCTACCTGCACGGTATAAGCTTGGTTATATTTAAAACCTGCATCGCTCGACATTTTATGATTTCTTAAAACTTCATCTTTTGTGGTTACATTTAAAGTTGAATTGTTTGTTACCTTAAATCGATATCCCTGAGCTTGAGAAACTAAGTTTGCAAAAACATAACTATCAATATCGGCTAGCGTTGAGTTACACTGCGATTCTTGTACATTTGTAACGCCATCTGTAGGTGTCAAGGTTTGTGTAATTGTAACACCGTAATTTCCATTTTCATTGAAGTATCCTGTTACAACAACATATACAAACGGCAATTCTGAAATAGAAACATTATTTAATTGTGATTGTAATCCACAATAATCATCATTGTAGGTAATTCTAACGCCGCTAGGATCTAGAACATCAATATAACTATCATAATCTGTTCCTGAACAAAGATTTACTGATATTGAAGTTACTCCAGGGAATCTAGTCACTTTATACCAATGCGCAGGTGAGGTATATCCAAATGCGTTAACATAATTACTAGGACATCCCGAAGTGTTTCCACTAATTGAATAGAATAAAGAATTTTCTGCAATAGCAGTACTTTGATCACATTGTGCATATAGATTACTAACAAATGTTGTTGATAATAATAGGAATACAATCGTAAAAGCATTAATACTAAATTGTGTGAAAATTGTTTTAAGATTAAAACAATAATTTTTGTAATTTGTTTTCATTTTGTTTTTGTTTAAATTTTGCCTACTCTATACAGTTTTCGGCATACCTGCATGTAAATTGTTAAAGTTAAATTTGAATTTATAAAAATAAACACTGTATTTTAACATAAATTTATATATTAAGAAATATTATAACAAATTTTTATAAGTTTTTTTAATTTTTAATTTAAATAATGCATTTTATCGATTTAATCATCATATTAAACTGTTTTTTTAAAGAAGAATTTTCCTATATTTTGATTATAATTTAAAAAAACCGTCTAGTTTGTAACTAAACGGTTTTTTTAAATTATAGAATCATTTTTAATCATTCATCGAAATAAGAAATTCTTCATTATTTCGTGTTTTTTTAATTTTATCATTTATAGTATCCATTGCTTCAACTGGATTCATATCTGCAAGGAATTTTCTTAAAATCCACATTCGTTTTAAAGTTCTCTCATCAAGTAATAAGTCGTCTCTTCGTGTACTAGAAGACGTTAAATCGATTGCTGGGAAAATTCTACGATTTGCAATTTTTCTATCCAATTGCAATTCCATATTTCCAGTTCCTTTAAATTCCTCAAAGATTACTTCATCCATCTTAGAGCCTGTTTCAGTAAGTGCAGTTGCAATAATACTTAGCGAACCTCCATTTTCTACATTTCGTGCTGCTCCAAAAAAGCGTTTTGGTTTTTGTAATGCATTTGCATCAACACCTCCTGATAAAACTTTACCAGACGCTGGTTGTACAGTATTATAAGCTCTTGCCAAACGAGTAATTGAGTCAAGTAATATCACAACGTCATGACCACATTCTACAAGACGTTTAGCTTTTTCAAGAACAATATTTGCAATTTTAACATGTTCTTGCGGTTCTCTATCAAATGTAGAGGCTATAACTTCACCTCGAACACTCCGTTGCATGTCGGTTACTTCTTCGGGACGTTCATCTATTAACAATACAATTAAATAAACTTCGGGATGATTTGCTGCTATTGCATTTGCTATATCTTTAAGCAACATTGTTTTTCCCGTTTTTGGTTGCGCGACAATCATTCCGCGCTGTCCTTTACCTATTGGAGAAAACAAATCTATAATTCGAGTGGAAACGGTCGATTGTTTATCGGCAATATTGAATTTTTCTTGAGGAAAAACAGGTGTCAAATGTTCAAACGAAACTCTATCGCGAACAACTTGAGGATCGTGACCATTTATTTTTAAAACTTTTACTAGCGGAAAAAATTTCTCTCCCTCTTTAGGAGGACGAACTACACCCTTAACCGTATCCCCAGTTTTTAAACCAAATAATCTTATTTGTGATGTTGATAAATAAATATCATCAGGAGATGCTAAATAATTATAATCTGATGATCGAAGAAAACCATAACCATCTGGCATCATTTCTAGAACTCCTTCACTTTCTATAATTCCATCAAATTCGTAATCAGAATCTCTAAAATTATTACTTTTTTTATTTTTAAAATTTGGATTTTGATTTGGATTTTGATTTGGGTTTTTATTTTTTTGATTCGGATTTTGATTTTGATTCTGATTTTTTGGTTTTTCAGTGGTAGTATCCGATTCTATTTCAACAGTATTTTCAGCCGTTTTAGCGTCACTAATTTTTTCGTTTGCATTCTCATCGGTGCTTTGAGCTGTTTCAGTAACAGGTTTAATATTTTTTATAAACTTTACTTTCTTTTGAAATTTTTCTATTTGAGATTTTTGCTCATTTACTATAATCGCTTTCTGTTCAGAATTTGAATCAATCGTAACTCCTTGCTCATTATTAGAAAATAAATTTGCAGAAACATCAATAGATTCATCCGTTTTAATTCTAGTTCTTTTTGCTCGTTCTTCTAGGATTGGCTTTTCTTTTGGAGCAATTTTAGTGGTAACTTTTTCTTCGATAGGTGCAACCGATTTTCCTTGCTGCTTTAGAATTTCCTGAATTAAAACATCTTTTTTAACACCGTTAAATTTTATTGTTTTAGAGAGTTTAGCAATTTCTTGAAGTTCGGGTAACTTCATACTTTTTAATGCAGTTATATCAAACATAAATGTTTTTAATGAAATTATTTTTTTGATTTAATAGAAACGTAATACAAATTGTGGTGAGTTATTTATAAAATCTGTGCTTTTGAAGTATTTACAGATTTGCATTGCAATAATACGAATAAATTTCATTCAAGCAATAGTTTTTTAAAAAAAGAAAATATATTTTTGCTTCATAAAAAAGTGATAATGTTACAACGAATTCAAACAATATATTTAGCGATTGTATTTTTACTTGCAGGAATTCTTCCGTTTTTTTTTCCGTTATGGAAATTGGCAGATGGAAAAGAGTGTTACTTTATGAGCACGATGGCCTATCAAATTTTGTTTGGACTGAGTACAACTCTTGCTTTGTTGAGTATCATATCTTTTAAAAAAAGACAACAGCAATTTGTATTTAACAGGTTGAATATGATTTTAAATTTAATTTTATTAGGATTATTTGTTTATCGTTCATTAAATTTATCTTCAGAAACTCCTGTAGTTTCTGAGAAATGTATTGGAATGTTTCTTCCTATTATAGCTATTGTAATGTTAGTTTTGGCCAACAAAGCTATCAAGAAGGATGAGGATCTTGTAAAATCTGTTGATCGATTGAGGTAAATCTATAAATTTATTAGTGCAAAGTAAACCCTGAACGAAAGTTTAGGATTTTTTTTATTAAATCTGAACTTGTTTCAGATTCTTTTTTTCTTGAATCCAATCCAGTTTTCGTTACAAGTTTTTCAATTGCAATCTGGGCTATAAAAGTTAGATATGTAAACTATACTTTTTTACTGCCTTTAAAATAAGCAAATAAAATTGTACAAATAAAAACTAAAGAACAACATATTATAATAATATTATTTGTAGTATGCTTTTCTTCATTGATTAATTTTAAAGAGTAATCTCCTAAAACTAATACTCCGCCAAGTATCATAATAATAAATGAAGATTTCTTGGTACTATTTTCCATATTTTTTTAGAATTGTTTTATCGAATATATAAATAATTTTAAATTCCAACAACTTTCTATGAAATCTAATATACAAAATTGATAAACTGACAACTGAAATCTGAAATCTAAAAACTTACTTCTTCCCAATTTCAATAATTTCTAATTTCTGAATTTTATCGCCATCAATTTCGAATCGAAGCATCGTGCGCACTTGATGAAAACCATAAATTCCGCAGGCACCAGGATTCATGTGTAATAAATTTAAACTTTTATCAAATTGCACTTTTAATATGTGTGAATGTCCACAGATGAATAATTTAGGAGGATTACTTTTAAGTTCCTCACGAATTGCCTGATTATATTTCCCTGGATAACCTCCAATATGAGTAATCCAAACATCTACATTTTCGCAAATAAATCGGTTGTTTAATGGAAACTCCATTCGAGCTTTATCATCATCGATGTTTCCATAAACAGCTCTCAACGGTTTTAAATTTTTTAAGGTATCGGTTACATTCAAATCGCCAATATCGCCAGCATGCCAAACTTCGTCAGCTTGGTTTACATATTTCAAAATTGTATCGTCAATGTGACTGTGGGTATCTGAAAGTAACAGAATTTTCTTCATTTATGTTGCGCTTGATTCAGTATTAATTTGCCTTCAAAACACTTAGCTACAAAGTTACTTATTTAGTAAAACTTTAAACATTCATTCTATCAAAATCTTTGTAAATTTGTGCGAGTTAAACACGGAAATTTAAACTTTTATAACTCGGAACTAACAATTGAGATATTTTTTAGAATTTGCTTATAAAGGAACTAACTATCACGGTTGGCAATATCAGCCAAATGCAAAGTCTGTTCAAGAAACTTTGACTAAAGTTCTTACTACAATTTTAAAACAAGAAATTGATTTAGTTGGAGCTGGGAGAACTGATTCTGGTGTACATGCAAAGCAAATGTTTGCTCATTTTGATTGTGATTTAGCAATTGATATTTTACATATTAGTCACAAAATAAACTCCTTTTTACCAAAAGATATTGCGGTTTTAGATTTTCATAAAGTTCATGACGATGCTCATGCCCGATTTGATGCCACAAAGCGAACTTATGAATACCACATTCATACTAAAAAAGATGCTTTTGAAAGTGACAACTCTTGGTACCATCAAAATGATCTGGATATTGAAAAAATGAATGATGCCTGTAAAATCTTAATTGAGTATATTGATTTTGAGTGTTTTTCAAAAGTTCATACTAATGTGAACACGTTTAATTGTAAGATTTATGAAGCATATTGGAAAAAAGAAAAAGATAAAATAGTGTTTACCATTTCGGCAGATCGGTTTTTAAGAAACATGGTTCGAGCAATTGTTGGTACATTTATAAATGTAGGATTAGAAAAAATATCTTTAACCGATTTTATTTCCATTATTGAAAGTAAAGATCGCTCTAAAGCTGGATTTTCTGTTCCTGCACACGGTTTATATCTTACAAAAGTTGAATATAATTATATTAAATAAATATTTTAAGTATAAAAATATAAATTAGTGTAATCGTTAGATAAAAAGATGTAATTATACAAATACATAGCATAAAATAAATAATTTAACTCTTTTGGGTTTACTATATATTTGTAACTTATGCTCTGTAACAAATAAAAATAAAGCAAAAAAAAATTATGTTTGATTGGGGTTGAAAACCATTCAAATAATTCTATCTAAAATAAAAAATGAAAGCAAAAGCATTTGATACTCGTTTGTTTAAACGAATTTTAAAATACACCAAACCCTATAAAAAACGATTTAACGGTGTTATTTTGTTTGCCATTGCATTATCAATTTTTGCTGCTCTAAGACCCTATTTGTTAAAACATACTGTAGATGAATATTTACAACCTAAAGACAAACATGGACTTTTAATTTATGTTTCTCTCATGGGAATTGTGCTACTTTTTGAGGGACTTTCGCAGTTTTATTTTGTGTATTGGGCAAACTGGCTGGGTCAAGATATTGTAAAAGATATTCGTACTAAATTATTTCAACATTTACTTCAATTCAAAATGAAGTATTATGACAATGCTCCTGTAGGTCAGTTAGTAACACGTTCAGTTTCGGATATTGAGCAAATTGCAAGAATTTTTAGTCAAGGTCTTTTTATGATCATTAGCGATTTACTTAAAATGGTTGTTATCCTAATTTTTATGTTTTACATGAACTGGAAATTAACATGGATAGTTGTTGCAGCTATGCCAATTTTGGTTTTTATTACCAGAATTTTTCAAAAGAAGATGCAAGTAGCCTTTGAAGAAGTTCGAACACAAGTTGCAAATTTAAATACCTTTGTTCAAGAACGAGTAACAGGAATGAAAATAGTGCAACTTTTTAATAGAGAAGCTATTGAGTTTGAAAAATTTAAGGAGATTAATCAAAAGCATAATGTTGCTTGGATAAAAACAATTCTTTACAATTCGATTTTTTTTCCAATTGCCGATATTATTTCGTCTTTATGTCTTGGATTTGTAGTGTTATATGGAGGTTTTCATATTTTAGATGGAGATAAATTTACCACATTTGGCGATTTATTTTCATACACAATGTTTATCACTTTATTATTTAATCCGCTCAGACAAATTGCAGATAAATTTAATGAAATGCAACTAGGTATGATTGCCGCAAATAGAGTTTTTGATATTATAGATGACGAAAATAGTATTCAAAATGATGGAAAAATTGAAGCAAAACATTTTATAGGGAATATAAATTTTAATAAGGTTCAGTTTAGTTATATAGATAATCAAGAGGTTTTAAAAGGAATTTCATTCGAAGTAAAATCGGGCGAAACTATTGCAATTGTTGGAGCTACGGGTGCCGGAAAATCGACAATAATAAACTTATTAAATCGGTTTTATGAAATAAATTCTGGCGAAATTTATATTGATAATCAAAATATTAACCAGTTTACGCTCGAAAGCTTGCGCAAGCAAATAGCAATTGTTTTGCAAGATGTTTTTCTTTTTGCTGATACAATATATAATAATATTACACTCAACAATAAAGAAATTAGTGAGGAAGAAGTAATTACCGCATCAAAAAAAATTGGGGTACATGAATTTATAATGAGTTTACCAGATGGTTATAATTATAATGTAAAAGAGCGCGGTGTCATGTTATCGTCTGGACAACGCCAACTGATTGCTTTTTTAAGAGCTTATGTTAGCAATCCAAGTATTTTAATTTTAGACGAAGCAACATCATCTATAGATACTTATAGCGAAGAATTGATTCAAAAAGCAACAGAAACTATTACTAAAAATCGAACTTCTATTGTAATTGCGCATCGTCTTGCAACCATCATCAAAGCTTCAAAAATTATTGTTATGGATAAAGGTTTTATTGTAGAATCGGGCACACATCAGGAGCTTGTTAATTTAAAAAATGGATATTATAAAAATTTGTACGATTCACAGTTTTCGGTTGCTATTTAAAAAAACCTAGTTATGACTTTTAAAAATATCGAAAATAGAGTTTCAGAATATTATAAAAAAAATCAGACAATTACTGCATTATATTGGGTATTAAAAAAGTATAAAATGAAAACTTCAAATCTAGAAGGATTTATTTTTAGAGAAAGTGCAAAACCAGAATTTATTTTATTAACTACCGAAGGCGAATTTAATGTATCTCAAAAAATTAGAATACCTCAAAATTTGTTTGAGTTCCAGCTCGATTTAATAATTACTTTGCTGGCTCACGAGTTGATACATGTGCGTCAAAAAACAATAAAACCATTTGTTTTAGATAAAAATGAACGTGAATTTCAGGCTTATTACGAAATGAATTTTCATACTCATTTTCCGCTAGTGCCAGAAATTTCTGATTATCATAAAAAGTTTTTTGCACAACGAGGTTTGGATTATTATAACAAAATGGGAGAAAATTCAGAACTTCAAAATAAATATGTAAATCAAATGAAAGAAATGAAAAATTTGATCGAAAAATTGACTTTATAGCGATTAAATTTTAATAATTACTGGAGTGTATTTTTGAAATAAATGATTAATTTCGCTCAACGTTAAAAATATATTTTCTCAATAAATGCAATAAGCCTTTGCAAGTGTATTTTGAATAAATAAAATAACCTTTTGAAAAAAATGATACATGCAAGAGTGACTGCATTTTTTACAAATAACAAATAAAAAAGCAAAAAATGACACGAGCTTTTGCGACTGCATTTTTTACAAATAACAAATAAAAAAGCAAAAAATGAAATACGATATTATAGTTTTAGGTTCAGGACCTGGAGGATATGTAACGGCAATTCGTGCCTCACAACTAGGTTTTAAAGTTGCTGTAATCGAGAAAGAAAGCCTTGGAGGTGTTTGTTTAAACTGGGGTTGCATCCCAACGAAAGCACTTTTAAAATCGGCTCAGGTTTTCGATTATTTAAAACACGCTTCCGATTATGGTTTAACCATTAAAGAATATGATAAAGATTTCAACGCTGTTGTAAATCGTTCAAGAAGTGTAGCCGGCGATATGAGTAAGGGCGTTCAATTTTTGATGAAAAAAAATAAAATTGACGTGATTGATGGTTTTGGAAAATTAAAACCAGGAAAAAAAATTGATGTTACTGACAAAGATAAAAAAGTAACCGAATACTCGGCAGATCATATAATTATTGCAACTGGGGCACGTTCGCGAGAATTGCCAAATCTACCTCAAGATGGTGTAAAAGTAATTGGATATAGACAAGCAATGACGTTGCCAACTCAGCCAAAATCTATGATAATTGTTGGTTCGGGAGCAATAGGAGTAGAGTTTGCACATTTTTATAATGCTATGGGAACAGAAGTTACAATTGTAGAGTTTATGCCCAATATTGTTCCTGTAGAAGACGAAGATATTTCGAAACAAATGGAACGCTCTATGAAAAAAGCAGGTGTTAAAATTATGACATCATCATCTGTTGAAAAAATTGATACTTCGCAAAAAGGGGTAAAAGCGTTTGTAAAAACAGCAAAAGGAGAAGAAGTTTTAGAAGCTGAAATTTTATTATCTGCTGTTGGAATAAAAACAAATATTGAAAATATTGGTCTAGAAGAAGTGGGAATTGCAACCGATAAGGATAAAATTTTAGTAAATGCTTATGCACAAACAAACATTCCTGGATATTACGCTATTGGCGATGTTACACCAGGTCAGGCATTAGCACATGTAGCTTCTGCAGAAGGAATTAATTGTGTAGAAAAAATTGCAGGACTTCATGTAGAGCCTATAGATTATGGTAATGTTCCAGGTTGTACATATGCAACACCAGAGATTGCATCGGTAGGAATGACCGAGAAACAAGCCAAAGAAAAAGGATATGAATTAAAAATTGGTAAATTTCCGTTTTCGGCTTCAGGAAAAGCAAAAGCATCAGGCACACCTGACGGATTTGTAAAAGTAATTTTTGATGCAAAATATGGCGAATGGTTAGGGTGTCACATGATAGGTGCAGGTGTAACTGATATGATAGCAGAAGCAATCGTAGCTCGTAAACTAGAAACTACAGGTCATGAAATTTTAAAAACAATTCACCCGCATCCAACAATGAGCGAAGCAGTAATGGAAGCTGTTGCCGATGCATATGGCGAGGTGATTCATTTGTAAAAAAAAAATAAGTAAAACAAGTCGTATCGAATTAAAATTGATACGGCTTTTTTGTTTTAATTTTATTTAGTAAACCACTAATATATTTGCTATAAAATAGTTATTAGATAATTTCAAATATTCGGCTTACCTAACAATACCAAAACCATGTCAAAATCACACAATAAAACCTTTGAAACACAATTTAGCGTGACTGATTTTATCAACACAGTAACTGATGAAACCAAAAGAAATGACTGTTTTAACTTGATAACATTTATGCAAGAAATTTCACAGGTCGAACCCAAAATGTGGGGAACAAGCATTGTAGGATTTGGTTCCTATCACTATAAATATGAATCTGGTCGCGAGGGAGATGCACCTCTAATTGCTTTTTCGCCCAGAAAAGCTGAAATTTCACTCTATCTATCTTCTAGTTTTCAGGATAGGGAATTAGTATTAGCCAAATTAGGGAAACACAAAAGCGCTAAAGCGTGTGTTTACATAAAAAGATTATCTGATGTAAATATTGATGTTTTAAAACAAATGATTTCACTTTCTTTTGCCCATGTAATAACAAAAAACGAAACTTGCTAAAAACCAATAAATAAGTAAATTAAGATTTGAAGTATTAAAAATTGAAATAAAACAATTTAACAACAATAGAATTATGAGAAATCGGATATTTTAATTTTCTATTTCAAATATGCCATCATTAGATTTTGTTTTTAAATAATTATAACTAATTACTTTGTAATATTTTATAATCATAAATTAAAATCATTTACTATTTTAAAAAGTTAATTCCATAACAAAATCTTCCATTAAAAAGCCATTTCCAATTTCGATATTCACACTTTCAGAAATTATAAAATTTTGTTTTTCATAAAATTCTATAGCAGTATTAAACCGATTTACGTTTAAAAAAATTCCTGAATTATTATTTTTTTGTGACTCCAATTTAATATAGTCAACAATTTTTTTACCTATACCAATACCCTGAATATTTGGTACTACATACAATTTATGAATCTTAGTTTTATTTTCGATACAATTCAATTCATAAGATGCAAATCCATTGAAAACACCATCATTTTCTGCTAACAGAAAAATTTGTCCTGTATTCATCTGATTTTCCAGAAAAGAAATTGAGTAAAATTTATCTAACATATAATCTAGTTGATTTTTAGAGAGAATTTTACCGTAAGCGATGGGCCAAATTAAAAAGGCTAAATCCTTAATTATAGAAAGTTGTTCTTTTTTTGCTTCTAAAATTGTCATTATTTTAGTTTCAATAATTTTTGTTCTCGAGCTAAAAGTGTGTTTTTTAATAACATAGCAATCGTCATAGGTCCTACGCCTCCTGGTACTGGAGTTATATGAGATGCTTTTAAAGAAACATTTTCAAAGTCAACATCACCAGTTATTCGGTAGCCTTTTTCATTAGTTTCGTCGGGAACTCTTGTAATTCCAACATCTATAACTACGGCACCATCTTTTACCATTTCTGCTTTCAAATAATTTGGTACTCCAAGTGCTGTAATTATAATATCTGCCTGTGTTGTAATTTGAGCAATATTTTTAGTATAACTGTGTGTCAAAGTTACAGTCGAGTTTCCAGGAAATCCTTTTCGCCCCATTAAAATACTCATAGGACGACCTACAATGTGACTTCTTCCAATTACTACAGTGTGCTTTCCCTTGGTTTCAACATTATAACGCTCTAATAATTCGAGAATTCCAAAAGGTGTGGCTGGTATAAAAGTGGTCATATCGAGAGCCATTTTCCCAAAATTTTCAGGATGAAATCCATCTACATCTTTGCTAGGATCTATTGCCATTAGAATTTTTTGGGTATCAATTTGTTTCGGAAGAGGAAGTTGCACTATAAATCCGTCAATATCATCATCATCATTAAGTTGTTTAATTTTTTTTAACAATTCGGTTTCAGATGTTGTACTAGGCATTTTTATAAGTGTCGATTCAAAGCCAACACGCTGGCAGGATTTTACTTTACTGCCTACATAAGTTAAACTTGCACCATCATTTCCTACAATTATAGCAGCCAAATGAGGTACTTTCTCTCCTTTTGCTTTCATCAAATTTACCTCGTCTGTTATTTCTAGTTTAATTTCTTCAGAAACTTTTTTGCCATCTAACAATTGCATATTCTTATGTATTAAGATTTTCAGTAAATTAAAAAAGGCACAAAATTTTGCGCCTTTCTACTTTTTTATTTCATGCCACTCATCATTCGCATCATATTTTTTCCTCCCGGACCTTGCATCATTTTCATCATCTTACTCATTTGCTCAAACTGCTTCATTAGTTGATTTACTTGCTCAATCTTAGTTCCAGATCCTTTTGCAATTCTGGTTTTTCTTTTCATATCAATTACTGATGGTTTTGTTCTTTCAGTAAGTGTCATTGAGTTTATTATAGCTTCGATGTGCTTGAAGGCATCATCCTCTATTTCAACATCTTTCAATGCTTTACCAGCACCGGGAATCATTCCAACTAAATCTTTCATGTTTCCCATTTTTTTTATTTGTTGAATTTGTGATAAAAAATCGTCAAAACCAAATTCATTTTTAGCAATTTTTTTCTGAATTTTTCTTGCTTCATCTTCATCATATTGTTCTTGAGCTCTTTCTACAAGCGATACAACATCGCCCATGCCTAAAATTCTTTCTGCCATTCTAGTTGGATAAAACACATCGATAGCATCCATCTTTTCGCCAGTTCCAATAAATTTTATAGGTTTATCTACTACCGATTTTATCGAAATTGCTGCACCACCACGAGTATCTCCGTCTAATTTTGTTAAAATAACTCCATCAAAATTTAGAATATCATTGAAAGCTTTTGCTGTGTTTACTGCATCTTGACCTGTCATTGCATCAACTACAAATAAGGTTTCTTGTGGCTTAATTGCTTTGTGAACATTTGCAATCTCGTTCATCATTTGCTCGTCAACTGCCAATCGTCCTGCTGTGTCTACAATTACTACATTAAATCCGTTTGATTTTGCGTAAGCAATTGCATTTAGCGAAATTTCGACAGGATTTTTATTTTCTGGTTCCGAGTATACTTCAACACCTATTTGATCTCCAACTACATGCAACTGGTTTATAGCTGCAGGTCGATAAATATCGCAAGCAACAAGGAGTGGTTTTTTATTTTTTTTTGTTTTTAGATAATTGGCTAGCTTTCCTGAGAAAGTGGTTTTTCCCGAACCTTGCAAACCCGACATTAAAATAACGGTTGGATTGCCAGAAAGATTTATTCCCGAAGCTTCACCACCCATAAGTTCTGTTAATTCGTCCTTAACAATTTTTA
The DNA here is from genome assembly GCA_025351785.1 of Flavobacterium sp. Taxonomy (GTDB): domain Bacteria; phylum Bacteroidota; class Bacteroidia; order Flavobacteriales; family Flavobacteriaceae; genus Flavobacterium. Next base: position 54,195 of record JANXVF010000011.1, on the reverse strand, counting down.
CCAATAATTGTCCAGGTTGCAAAGTTGTTAAAACGTTTTGGCCTAAAGCTTTTTCCTTAACTCTAGTTGTAAAATCTTTAGCGATTTTAAAATTAACATCGGCATCGAGCAAAGCACGACGAACTTCTTTTAAAGTATCGGCTACGTTTACATCGGTAATTTTGCCATGGCCTTTAAGGATATGAAAGGCTTTGTCTAGTTTATCGCTTAAATTATTGAACATAGTATTGTATTTTTTTTGAAATGCAAAGATACTATTTTTGATTTATGATTTTTTAGTTTTTAACTTTAGATAGTTTGATTTTTTAAAAATTAAATCGACTTTCAAAATAGTTTAGATTTAGCCCAGATTGACGAGGAAAAACCTCTTGTTCTTTCTTTTTGGAACAAGAGTTTTGGAGGGAAAGCTGGAATTGCCATACTTGATAAATCCTAAACTTATTGCTCCTAAAAAAAATTAACTTTCTGCTAATCCTTTCCACTTTTTTATTGAAAATGAAAAGTAAATCATACTTGTAATGACAAATAAAATCGTAACATAAAACATGAATATTGAATTTTCTTCGAGTGAATTGATTAAGGGAAAACTTTTATTTTTTAATTTATAGTCGAGCGAATAATAATTGCTTGAAATTTTTAAAAATTCGATAAAGAGATAATAAATAACAGGAATAAATGTTGGTAAAAGCCACAGTAATGCATTTAGTGTTATGCCCGAGATTCCTTTTCCTTTTTTGCGAGTTAAAATTAGTACAAAGTAAATAAATAAACCTAATGTGAGAAGTCCAACAGCCATTAAATAGAAAATTCCAGAGGATGATATTGCACTAAAAATTCCTATAATTATATTGATAATTCCGAGTGAAATTAATGCAATTAGCCAATTTCTTCTTGAGGTTACTCTATATGTAAATACTAGTAATGATAGTGCTAGAGCTACATAAATTGGGATTATAAAAGTGTCAAAATTGATGCTTGGATGGTTGTAACTTTCGGATATTTTGTTGTATGAAAACTCTAATTTATCTGCCGGGACAAAATATTTATTGAAGACATATTCTTGTTTGCCTATAATTTTTATGTATTGTGACGCTGTATCTATTTTTGGCAAAGCTACTTGTGTGCTTGCCGTTTCATATTTATTTTGGTTAGTAGCATAAAAAGCTGCATTATAATCAGATTCCTTTTTGCCAATATTTTTGTAATTTTCAAAACTTGGGTAATCAAATGTTAATTGCAACCATTTTTTGTCGTCGATATTTGACAACAATCCATGCTCTTTTGAAATTGCTAAATAATTTTTAAATAATAATTGTACGGAATCTTTTTGGTTGTTTACTAACCAGTTTTTTATTTTTATTTTATGTAATGAATCATCAGATTGACTAAAAAAAGTAAAGGTTGATAAATTTTTGTTTAGCAGTGATTGTAAACCATATTTTTTTGAATTAAATATTACATAATTATTTTTTATAGGAATTACAGTTTTTCCAGTATCATTTTGTACGGTATCTAAAGTTGTATATTCATAGTTTTCATAGGAATTTTCGAGAAAATATGAACCTAAACTTAATGTTTCGCAAAGTTTTTTTGCTTCTTTTTCAGTATAATAACTTCGTACTCTAACATCTTTTCCTACTAAAAAACTGACTATAAAGGTTGTAATCAAAAAGCTAATTATAAAAACACAAATCCACTCTTTGAACAACGAAAAACTTTTTTTTGGATAATATGATTTGAACGAATTGTTTTTAAAGTACAATACAATCCAAATAATAAAAGAAATTATAGCTATCAAAATACTAAAGAAAATTATAGTACCATCATTAAAATTATAATTATTTTGAGACTCACTAAAGTCGAGTTTACCTTGGTTGAAACCAATTAGAAAGAAAATAATATTAAAAATTAATAAACAAAAAGTAACTGGAACAATTTTTAAATTCCAAAGTAACGGATGATTTATAAGCAGATATTTTTGAATTTTTTTTAGCATGATAATTTATTTAGGATACAAAAAAGCGACGGGTTGAGTTTGATATATTTCTGAAATAGTTTAAATTAATTTTGTTTCCGATAACTAGTTTCATAAAATCATAAATTGTAAATTTTTCAGGAAAAGTTGCCACAAAAGTGCCGCCGTTATATTGCAATGAAATTAATTCTAACGTTTTAAAAAGTTCGCCAAGCTCGTTTTGTGTATTCGAACTTTCAAATTCTATGACTAAAAATGTTTCAGTAACTATATAATTATCAGTTGTAGTTTTTTCGTGTAGATTTTTTTGTTTTCCTTGTTTTAAAAATATTACTTGATCAGAAGTTTTTTCTACTTCATACAGTTGTTGCGAACTCATTACAATACCTATGGGTCTAAAAGGCGATTTTGCAATGGCTTTAAAATCGTCTAAAACTGTTTGTTGCGCTAGTATATCTAAGTTTGCTAAAGGCTCATCAATCAATAAAATTTTTGGTTTTCTAAGCAACATTCTAGCAAGTTCATATCGCATTTTATAGCCAGAGGAAAGGTTTTTCCAACTATGATTTCTAAATTTTCGCAACCCTAATCGTGCAATAATTAGTTCGACAATCAATTCATTTTCGTCTGGTTTATATCCGTAACTTGACGCTGTAAATTGTAAATTTTCAAACATAGAACCGTACCAAGTATCTGTTCGTTGCGGAATATATACAAGTTTAGTTCTTAAATCGTAGCTATCCTGGTAATCAAAATTGTAAGTAATTTTTCCTGATGTTGGGAATAATTCGCCACATAAAACACGTAGTAAAGTAGTTTTTCCATTTCCGTTTTCTCCTACAAGTCCTAAAATTTCACCTTGATGCAATTCTAACTCAACTGGGCCAAGAGAAAAACTCGACAAGCCATAATTTTTTTGTAAACCTGAAGTAGCTACCAAGATTGTTTTTTCTGCCATTGGTTTTTTGCTCAAAATCGTATACAATTCGTTCAAAATGTGTTCAAACTTCTCCTTTTTTACTTCTGATGTTATTTCATTTTTATCTAACCAAATTAAAAATTCATTGGTTTTTCTATACTGACTTATATCTTCGGTATCGAGAGTCAAATCAATAATTCGTTTGGTTAAAATAGTAAAATCCTCATATTTCAGAAAACTAAGTAACTCCTGAAACTGTTTTTCAAATTCGTTCATTTTTTTATTTCTTAAAATTTTTTTTCAAAATGGAATAGATTACTGTATCTAAAAATTTGCCTTCATAATATTCATTTTCAATGAAATGTGCTTCCTTTATAAATCCATTTTTTTGTAAAACACGTTCCGACGCTAAATTATCAGGATCAATTACGGCTTCAATAGAATGCATATTTAAATCTTCAAATCCATACTCTAAAACTACTTTTATAGCTTCAGTTATAATGCCTTGACCTTGATATGCTAGCAAAATCATGTAGCCAATTTCGCACCTGTAATTTTCAGGTTGCAAACGATAATGACCAATAATTCCTATCATTTTATCAGAATTTTTGAGAGTTATTGCCCAGTTTATCCCTGTGTTATTTTCAATTTTTTCGTCAATAGTTTTAAAATGTGTTTTTGCATCATCTATAGTTTTTGCTATGGGTCTGGGAATATATTTCATAGTGATTGGATTGCTACGAAGTTCAAGAATTTCGTTACAATCGGTCTCGATTATTCTTCTTAAAACTAGTCTTTTAGTCTTTAAATTTTTGAAAGGATGAAAATTAATTTCTAACATGTAAGCAATTTATAAAATTTCTAAAGAGTAACTGCATTGAAAACTTTTATTTTGTTCGAGAATTTGAATTCCTTCTTTTTCAAACAAATTCCCACTAGCATTTTCAAAATCAGAATATCCAAGCCAAGGTTCTATACAAATAAACTGAGCCTGATTTTTTGTCCAAATTCCTAAATTTTCAAAGTCATTAAATTTAATTTTCAGTAATGGCTTTTCATTTTCTAAAAGTATGATGAATTTAGATTTTAATTTTTTAAATATTAAAGCATCATTTTCAAAAATTTCAGATGAAAGCAACATTTTTTTATCAATTAAATTTATGTCATAAGTAGCATCTGATAGTAAATCATTTACCAAAGTGAAACAATTTAAAACTTCTTGAGTTTCAAATTCTAAACTATAATTCTCAATATTTTTAGATAAAGAAAATGCAGGATGACCTCCTATCGAAAATGGAATTGTTATTTTATCTAAATTAAAAACATGATAATTAACAGATAACAAATTATTAATGAGCGTGTAAGTTATTTGCAAATCAAATTTAAAAGGGTATTTTTTTAAAGTATGCTCCGAATATTTTAAAGAATATTTTATTTCAAGAGAATTTTGACTGATGATTTCAAACTCTGAATCTCTAGCAAAACCATGTCTAAAAAGTGAATATTTACTATTTTTATAGCTATAACTGTTATTTTTTAAGCTACCTACAATAGGAAATAAAACTGGCGCATGTTTTGCCCAAACTGTGGGATCTGCATCCCAAATATAATTTTTATTTGATTCATTATTTTTTAAAAAAGTCAATTCAGCTCCTCTCGAATTTATTGTAGCAGTTAAAAAGAAATTAGAAATAGTTGAAATCAATTGTAAAATTTTATGTAGTAAATGTACCTAATAAATTTATTTTATAAAATTATGTAACAAATAAATTAAATAGAGTCTTACATTTAATTATTTTTGTACATCAAATTTCAACACTAATCAATATGAAAAACAATTTTTTTAAAGTATTTTCGGTTATGGCTTTAAGTTTTGGATTTTTCCTCTCTTTTGCACAGGAAAAACCAAAATCAAACTATAATTATAATGAAGCTTTTGGTACTAATTTTTATACTAAAAATGGCACAGACACAAGAGCCGCAAGTGGACAACCTGGAGCAAAATATTGGCAAAACAGAGCTGATTATTCTATTGTAGCAACATTAAATGATAAAACTAGCGAAATTACAGGAAGCGAAACGCTAACTTATACTAATAATAGTCCAGATAAACTTGGGTTTTTATGGTTGAATGTAGATCAAAATTTATTTAAAAAGGATTCCCGCGGAAAAGCAATAATTCCTCTTAAAGGAAGCAGAAATGGTGATAAAGGTCAAGATTTTGATGGTGGATTTAAATTTAAATCGGTTAAAATTAGTGCTACAATAGGCGGTAAATTGATTGAAAAAGAGGCTAAATATTCGGTAGTTGATACACGAATGAAAATTGAATTGCCAGAACAGTTAAATGCTAACGGTGGTAGCATTAAATTAAAATTTGAGTTCTCATTTATTTCACCCGAGTATGGTTCTGACAGAATGGGAATTTTAGATACTAAAAATGGTAAAATTTTCTGTGTTGCACAATGGTATCCTAGAATGTGTGTTTATGACGATATTCGAGGTTGGGATACACATCCTTATCTTGGCGCAGGCGAATTTTATTTAGAATATGGAGATTTTGATGTAGCGATTACAACTCCTGCAAATCATATTGTAGTTTGTTCAGGCGAATTATTAAATCCTAACGAGGTATATACTTCTGAGCAATTAAAACGATGGGAAGCTGCAAAAAAAAGTGATAAAACTGTCATGATAAGAACTGCAGATGAAGTAACTAATCCAACTTCTAGACCTGCTGGAAAAACTAATTTGACATGGAAGTTTAAAATAAAAAATGCTCGTGATGTGTCATGGGCTTCATCAGCCTCTTTTATTGTTGATGCTGCACGAATTAATTTACCAAGTGGTAAAAAATCGCTGGCAATATCTACTTATCCTGTAGAAAGTGATGGGCAAGATGCTTGGGGCAGAGCAACCGAATATACTAAAACATCAATCGAAAATTATTCTAAAAGATGGTTTGAATTTCCTTATCCTGCTGCAACAAATGTAGCTTCAAATGCAGGAGGAATGGAATATCCAGGTATCGTTTTTTGTGGATCAACTTCAAAAGGTGAGTCGCTTTGGGGTGTTACAGATCATGAATTTGGTCATGGATGGTTTCCAATGATTGTGGGATCTAATGAGCGATTGTTTGCTTGGATGGATGAAGGTTTTAATACTTTTATAAATGGTGTAAGTTCTCAAGATTTTAATAATGGAGAATATAAACAACCAACAGCAAATTTGCATCAAGCGGCTACAACATTAACAAATTCTGATATGGAACCCATTATGGCTGCTCCGGATAATTTGCAAGAAAAAAATCTAGGCATTTTAGCATATTTTAAGCCAGGCGCTGGTTTAGATATTTTAAGAAATGAAATTTTGGGAAAAGATCGTTTTGATGCTGCTTTTAGAACATATGTAGACCGTTGGGCTTTTAAACATCCAATGCCAGATGATTTTTTTAGAACAATCGAAAACGTTTCGGGCGAAGATTTAAATTGGTTTTGGAGAGGTTGGTTTTTTAATAATTGGAAATTAGATCAATCTATTTCAAAAGTAAAATATGTAAAAAATGATGCTAAAAACGGTGCTATTATCACAATCGATAATTTAGAAAAGTTAGCGATGCCAGTAGTTTTAGATATTAAAACCAAAAGCGGTGCTGTAACACGAAAAAAATTACCTGTCGAAATTTGGGAGCGAAATAACTCTTGGACTTTTAAATTTGATTCAAATGAAGAATTAGATTCGATTACATTAGATCCTGATAATGTTTTTCCTGATATTAATGATGAAAATAATTTATGGACAAATGCAAAAAATGGCATTGAGAAAACGGCTAGTTTAGATCCATATCTCGGTAATTTTTCTAGCAAAAAAATTCCTATAAAAGTAACAGCTATTGATGAAGACGGAAATTTAGTTATGAATGCCACAGGTCAGCCTTCGTTGCCGTTAGAAAATGAAGGAAATGGTAAATTTACTTTTAAAGAAGCTGGAGTTACAGTTCAATATAATGATGCTAAAACAGGATTTACATTATCCATTTCAGGTCAATCTTTCGAATTTACTAAAGACTAAAAAAAATATTTAATTTTAAACTCCAATCGAAAGGTTGGAGTTTTTTTTTGACATTCAATATTTTAAAGTTCTTTATTTTTTTTCATTACTTTTGTAGAAGTTTTTTAATTAAAATTTTTAAATTTCCAAATTTGAATATACAATGATACTACCAATAGTTGGGTATGGTGATCCAGTTTTAAGAAAAATAGGTGACGAAATTTCATCAGATTATCCAAACTTAAATGTGTTGATTGCTAATATGTATGAAACCATGTATAATGCTTTTGGAGTTGGTTTAGCAGCACCACAAATTGGTTTAGCGATACGCCTTTTTGTTATAGATACTGAACCTTTTAGTGATAGCGAAAAATTGTCTAAAGACGAACAACAGCAATTGAAAGGATTTAAACAAACTTTTATAAATGCAAAAATTCTACTTGAAGAAGGAAATGAGTGGGTTTTTAATGAAGGTTGCTTGAGCATTCCAGATGTTCGCGAAGACGTAACTAGAAACGAAAGAATAAAAATTGAGTACTTTGATGAAAATTTCATCAAAAAAACTGAAATTTATGATGGAATAATTGCACGAGTTATTCAACATGAGTATGACCATATTGAAGGAATATTATTTACAGATAAAATATCTTCGTTAAAAAAAACATTAATAAAAAAGAAATTGCAAAATATAATGGATGGTAAAGCATTTCCTGACTATCGAATGCGATTTGTAAACAAAAAAGGCAGGTAATTTAAAAATCAATAAATTATAAAAAATCATAAAGATTAAAAAATGAATGTAGAAAAAATATTAGCCATTTCTGGAAAACCAGGTTTGTATGCATTAAAAGTTCAAACAAGATCAGGATTTGTAGCCGAATCATTACTTGATGGAAAAAAAATAACTGTAGGAATGAAAAGTAATGTGAGTTTACTATCGGAAATATCAATGTATACACATACTACTGAAAAACCTCTTGCAGAAATTATGCGAGAAATTGCAGTAAAAGAAAATGAAGGACCTACAATTTCCCACAAAGAAGATAACGATAAATTAATTGCTTATTTTACAGAAATAGTTCCTGATTATGATACAACAAGAGTGTATCCATCAGATATAAAAAAAGTTTTTAATTGGTATAATATTTTACAAAGTAAAGGTTTAGTTTCAAAAGAAGAACCAAAAAATATTGAAGCCTCTGAAGCAAAAGAAATTTCTGGCGAAGATGCAAAAGAAATTCTGAAAACTGATAAAGTTGAAAAATCTGAAAAAGAAACAAAGAGTAAAAAAGTGACTATAAAAAAGGGTCCGACTGAGCCAAAAACAAAAAAATAGATTCAAAATAATTTAATTTTTAAATCCTGTTATGAAAATTTCTTAACAGGATTTATTATTTTTATAAAAAAAATATATGTCAAATTCATTACAATTTCAACTTAAATCTTTTGAGAGATTACTAAAAATAATGGATGAATTGCGTGAAAATTGTCCGTGGGATAAAAAGCAAACTATGCAATCTTTGAGACATTTGACAATCGAAGAAACTTACGAACTTGGTGATGCAATTTTAGATAATAATATAGAAGAAGTTAAAAAAGAATTAGGCGATTTATTACTACATATTATTTTTTATGCAAAAATAGGAAGTGAGACTAACGACTTTGATATTGCTGACGTTTGTAATGAAATTTCTGATAAATTAATACATCGTCATCCCCATATTTATGGTGATGTAGTTGTAAAAGACGAAGAAGAAGTAAAGCAGAATTGGGAAAAGTTAAAATTGAAAGAAGGAAAAAAATCAGTCCTAGAAGGGGTTCCCAAAAGTTTACCGGCACTAGTAAAAGCTTCTCGAATACAAGATAAAGCAAAAGGAGTAGGATTTGACTGGGAAGAGCCACACCAAGTTTGGGATAAAGTGCAAGAAGAATTACAAGAATTGCAAGTTGAAGTTGAAGCTAAAAATCAAGACAAAATTGAGGCTGAGTTTGGAGATGTTTTATTTTCTATGATAAATTATGCTCGGTTTTTAAATATTAATCCAGAAGATGCTTTAGAACGAACCAATAAAAAATTTATTAAACGTTTTCAATATCTTGAAAGTAAAGCAAATCAGCTTGGCAAACCCCTAATGGATATGACTTTGACAGAAATGGATGTTTTTTGGAATGAGGCTAAAAAACTGTAATATAAACTATATCATAAGTTAAACTGAACTTATTTTTTAAAATATTTAAAAGGAACCATCAACATTCCGAAACATTCTCCATCACCTTTACCAACATGTTTGTGATGCATTTTGTGTGCACGTCTAACTCCTTTTGCATAAATATTATTAGCGTTTCTAAACATTTTGAAACGTTGATGTATAAAAATATCGTGAACGATGAAGTAAGCTAAACCATAAGCAAAAATACCTAAACCTATAGAAATTCCGATTTCGAGAATCCCTTTTTGCCATAATAAAAAGCATCCGATACTTACTACAGCATAAAAAATAAAAAAAGTATCGTTACGCTCAAACCACGAATCATGATCTTTTTTGTGATGATCGGCATGTAAATTCCACAAAAAACCGTGCATTACGTATTTGTGAGTAAACCAAGCCATAAACTCCATTATAAAAAATGTTAAGAAAAAAACTAAAAGATGAATCCACATAATAATATTGATATTTACAAATTTAAAGATTAAAATTTTGATTGTTGTAAAACAATTTTAAAATTATTCTTAAATTATATTGAGTTTATAAGTAAAGTAACATTTAGCAAAAAGTCCATACTTTTGATAATCTGGAACTCTAATTCGAGTATTTTTTATTTCGAGTGAAGGTGTTTTCTTTAATTTGGAAAGTAGTTTTTTATAATATACATATGCTGTGTAAACCCCAAATTTGGCTTCTATTGGCAAATTTAAAATCCCTAAATATCCTGCTTCAAAATCTGCTTCGATTTCTTTAATTATTTGTTGTTTTGATATTTCATCCAATTTTGTTAAATCTGTATTCGGAAAATATGTACGACTCAAATCGTCAAAATCAGCTTTCAAATCACGTAAAAAATTTACTTTCTGAAATGCTGAACCCAGTCTCATAGCTCCATTTTTTAATTCTTCATATTTTGCAATATCACCATTTACAAAAACTTTTAAACACATTAAACCTACTACATCAGCAGAACCATAAATATATTCTTTATACTCATCATCAGTTTTGTATTCTTTTTTTGACAAATCTAACTTCATACTTTTCATGAAAGCATTTATAAGTTCAAGTGGAATTTTATATTTTGTAACTGTATGTTGGAAAGAATTTAATATGGGATTTAAGCTTATTTTATTTTGAATTGCATTTGATAAATCTTTTTCAAACAGATTAAATAATTCTTCTTTATTATAATCATGAAAAGTGTCTACAATTTCATCTGCAAAACGAACAAATCCATAAATATTATAGATGTCCTGTCTGATACTTGGAGCTAACATTTTTACTGCAGACGAAAACGATGTACTGTATGATTTAGTTACATTTTTACTGCATTCAAAGGAAACTTTATCAAAAATTGATTTCATAATAACTAGTAGTGCTTATTATTTATTGTATTTTTTTATCAAATCTGAAACTAATTTACCTGAAATTAATGATGGTGGAACTCCAGGTCCAGGAACAGTTAATTGTCCTGTAAAAAATAAATTTTCTACTTTTTTACTTTTAAGTTTTGGTCTTAAAAATGCAGTTTGAAACAGAGTATTTGCCATTCCATAAGCATTCCCTTTGTATGAGTTATATTCCTTTATAAAATCATTTACACAGAAAGACTCAGTAAAAATAATACTATTTCTTACATTTTGTTGAGTAATTGATTCAAAACGCATAATTATTTTATTAAAATACTCATCTCTCAACTGTTGTGTATCCTCTAATCCTGGTGCAATTGGAATCAAAAAAAAACCATTTTCACATCCTGTAGGTGCAAGTCCTTCGCTTGTTACTGAAGTAAAGTTTGCATAAAAAAGAGGTTCTTTTGGCCATTTTGGAGAATCGTAAATTTCTGAAGCATGTAGGTCAAAATCTACATCAAAAAATAAATTGTGATGCACTACATTTTCTAGTTTTTTATTAAAACCAACATAAAATAATAACGAAGATGGTGCAAAAGTTTTACTTTGCCAGTATTTTTCCGAATATTGTCGATACACTGGTTCCAATAATGTTTCTGAATGATGATAATCGGCACCTGATAAAATAATATCTGCTAGAATTGTCTCCTCTTTAATTTGTATACCAACAGCTGTTTTATTTTTAACAATAATTTTATCAACACTTGCATTTGTATGTATAATAACACCAAGTTCTTTTGCCAATTTTTCCATTCCCAAAATTACGCTATACATACCGCCAACTGGTTGCCAAGTGCCTAATCCAAAATCTGCAAAGTTCATAAAACTATAAAAAGATGGAGTGTCAGACGGCTTAGCTCCCAAAAAAAGCACTGGGAATTCTAATATTTGAATGAGCTTTTTGTTTTTGAACTTTTTTCTTACATCTTTACTTATGTTCGAAAAAAATTGATTCACTTTAGTAGCAGTTTCTATAGTTATTAGCTCTAATGGAGACTCACCAGGACGATAAACTAAATCTTTAATCGCAATATTATAATTGCTTTGCGCTTCTTTAATGAATGATTCTAATTTTGCACCACTTCCTTTTTCGATAGATTCAAAAGTTGTAATAATTTCGGGAAGATTATCTGCAATTGTGACGAACTCATTAATTCCAAAAAACACTTTGTAAGCGGGGGATAATTTTGTTAATGCATAATAATCTGATGGTTTTTTATTAAAATCAGCAAAGAATTTTTCAAATACATCTGGCATCCAATACCAAGATGGACCAATATCAAAAGTGAATCCATCTTTTATTAACTGTCTTGCTCTTCCACCAATTGTGTTATTTTTTTCGTAAATAGTTACTGAATTCCCTAATTTTGCTAAGTAACATGAGGCTGACAAAGCTGAAAATCCTGAACCAATAATCTTAATATTTTTATTCATTATTATTTTAAAGAAACTTATATTTTAAATATTAATTTTCCAAAGCATATACCAATTGTTCAATCGAACTAAACAAATGTATGTTATTCTGCTCATTTTTTTTATCATAAAATTCTGTCATTCTTCCTATTAGCCATAACTCAGAACTTTCATTTAAAACTTCATCTTCAATTAATTTTACATAATTATTAACAAAGGCTTTTTCTGGTTCGACAGTCATGTAACATACAAAAACTATATTATCAAAATAATTTTTTAAATCTTTCAGGCTTTCAGTAGGAACGCTTTCGCCCAGATAAATTGTCTTATACCCATTAGATATAATTTCATAATTTAGATACATAAGTCCTAACTCATGAATTTCGTTCATAGGAAGATAGAGTACAAATAACTTATCGGTTTTTGTTGGCTCTAAAATCTGTATTTTTTCAGTATTTATCAAAAGTTTTTGCTTTATCAGATAACTTATAAAATGTTCATGAGCGGGAGTTATAGTATCTGTTTGCCACAAAAAACCAATTTCATTCATCAAAGGGATTACTACATCATAAAAAATTTCTTTAAAAGATTTTTCTGACAATAATTCGTCATAGGTTTTGAAAAATAAAGTTTGATCGAAGTTCATCATTGCCAACTTAAATGAACTTATGGCATGAGTTTTTGCACTACGAGAAGAAATAATTTCTTTAACTAATTCTGGAATTTTTTCAACAGGAATTTTTGAAATCTTCGAGATTTTGTAGCCATACTCGTGAAGTAATGTGATATTTAAAAGTTTTTGCAAACAGGCTAAATCATAAAATCTTATGTTAGTTTCTGTTCGCATTGGTTCAAGAACATTATATCTTTTTTCCCAAATTCTGATAGTATGAGCTTTTATCCCAGATAAATTTTCTAAGTCCTTAATACTAAAAGTATTTTTTATATTGTTCATCGATTTTCATATTTCATTAAACAAAAGTAATAAAAAAATACGATTAAAAAAACTCTGAAATGAAATAAAATTGAAAGAGATTTCAATTAATTAGAAATTTGAAATTATATAAAATAAATTCAAGTTTGTGACTTCGATGGGATTCGAACCCACACGTCCTTTCGAACACCACCACCTCAAGGTGGCAAGTCTACCAATTTCTCCACGAAGCCAATTAAAAATAAAAAAGTCATCAACCAACGGCAAACGACTTTTGTGACCCGACTGGGGCTCGAACCCAGGACCCCATCATTAAAAGTGATGTGCTCTACCAACTGAGCTATCGAGTCTTGACAATAATAAAGTAAAAAAAGTGACCCGACTGGGGCTCGAACCCAGGACCCCATCATTAAAAGTGATGTGCTCTACCAACTGAGCTATCGAGTCTTTTTTTATTTTCTTAGAGGGTGCAAATATATGTAGTAATTATTTATATTACAAAGCAATTTTATTTTAAATTTGTCTTTTTTAGGTCTTAATTCTTAATGACTTAATATATAAGGTTTTATTTAATGAAAAAAGTTATTTTGATAGGTTATATGGGTTCTGGAAAGTCAATTATAAGTAAGGAACTTTCTAAAATAAAATCAATTCCTTGTGTAGAATTAGATGATTTGATTGCTAAAAATGTTGGAATGAGCATAAATGATATTTTTTTTTCAAAAGGTGAACTTTATTTTAGAAAAATTGAGCATCAGCTTTTTTCCGAAATTTTAAAAAGTCCTGAAAATTTTATTATAAGTACGGGAGGTGGTACACCTTGCTATTATGACAATTATAAATTATACAATAACGAAAATTGCATATCAATTTATCTAAAGGCATCTGTTGAAACTTTATGTGATAGATTGAAAAATGATTTTATAAACAGACCCCTTATGGTTAATTTACAAATTGAAGAAATAAAAGAATTTATAGCAAAGCAACTTTTTGAAAGAAGTTTTTATTACAATCAAGCTGATAAAATTGTTGTTGTAGATAATAAATCTATACAAGAAATAGTTTATGAGATAAATGAAATCTTAATGCAATAGAACAATGTTATTATTATTTTCAAAAATCACCGTGACGTGTTCTAAAGAAGAAGTTGACAATGAAATTCCCTTAAAATCTACTTTTACAGGATATTTTTTATGATTTCTGTCGACTAATACTGCTGTTTTTAATTTTGATAACGGTACCTCTAAAAAATGTTTAACTCCATATATTAATGTTGTTCCCGAATTTAAAACATCATCAACCAAAACAACTCCTTTGTTTTGATACATATTTTTTTCTATTGAGGTTTTAATTTCCGATTGTGGATTTATTTTATCTATAAATACTTCACATAAAATAATATTTAAATCGCCTATTTTTGATATTTCGGAAGCAATTTTTTTGGCAAAAGTATATCCATTAGACGAGATTCCAGCTAAAACTATTTCATTCTCGTTAACAAATGTTTCCAATATTTGTAGAGCAATTCGTTTTATTTTATGTTCAATTTCAGCATGATTTAAAATTATATTTTTGCTCATATCTTTTATTTTAATTGTCGTTTTCTCCGATTTCGATTTCGTCTAAGTCTCTTCTATCTTTTTTTGTAGGTCTGCCAGTTCCAGATTTTCTATAATGTTCTTTGGATAGTTTTAACATTTCTAAATGAGCAAAAGACTCGGCTGGCGTTTCGTTTTTCCTGTAAATATCTACTAATTTGGCACCAACACGGCTTTCTGGAATATCTAAAACAATTATGATTTGAGTAATTTGATCTTTTCTAAACGTAATTTTATCAGTTGCAAATACCTCTTTTGATGCCTTAGCAACCTGACCATTTACAGTAATATGATTTTTTTTGCAAGCTTCTGTCACCATATTTCGGGTTTTGTAATAGCGAACGCACCATAAATATTTATCTACTCTCATAATTTTATCTAAAATCACGTTAATTTATTTACAAAAATAAATCATTATTGTATCTTGCGCACTTTAAATTTACACTTTAATGAATAATTTTTTAAAATTACTTTCTATTTTTTTTACAATTTCTTTTTTGGCTTCATGTTCAAAATCTAAAGATCCAGAATATGTTCCGTTAAGAGATTACAACGTTCAATATGCAGCCGATTTAGATTCGATTGACAAATATATAAACACGCATCATATTGACTTTGATTCTAATTACAATGTTACTTTTTCTACAACTACTGTTGCATCTATGAATATTAGAAATCAAACTAATATTATCTTAAAAGATACGATGGTTTACCAGCGTTATACTGCAACCGATAGTATAAATTATAAAGTTTATTTCATAAAATTTAGAGAGGGAACGCAAAAACGTCCAACTCAAGTAGACTCAATTCATGTTTCATACAGAGGGATCACTCTTGCAGATGATCAATTTGATAATGCTCAAACGCCGGTTTGGTTTAAAATTCAAGATGTTGTTTCGGGTTGGAGTCATATTCTACCAAATTTTCATACTGGAACTTATGTAGCATCAACGGGAAGTAACCCAACAACTTTTGATAATTTTGGAGCCGGAGTTATGTTTTTGCCTTCAGGATTAGCTTACTACAGTAATATTGCAGGAATAATTCCATCTTATTCTCCAATTATTTTTAGCTTCAAGCTGTATGAATTACAATATCGAGATCATGATGGCGATGGAATTTTATCTAAAGATGAACGATCAACATCTGGAATAAACCCATTGACTGATTGGACAAAAAACCCTTTAAAATATGATTCCGATGGTGACGGTTATGCAAATATGTATGATATTGACGACGATGGTGATAATTTTTTGACCAAAACTGAAACATTAAAAATAGCATCAGATGTCACTGTAACTGCAACCAGATTGCATTATCCTTTTAGTCCAACTACAACAGAACCTAAAGGAATTCCTAATTGTGGAAATACAGATTATACCAGTACAACAAGGCTTCGAAAACATTTAGATAAAAATTGTCATTAACAAATATCCCGTTCATAATAGAACGGTTTTTTTTTAATTAAAAAATGCACTGAATCCAATATAAAAACTTCTTCCAATTGCAGGAATAATTCCAGGACCAGGATATTCATCTGTTCGTCGAGTAAAATAAGATTTATCTAAAATATTATTGCAACCTAATTTTATTGAATAATTTTCATACTTGTATGTGGCACTCCAATCTAAAACTGTATATGCAGGAATAAATCCTGCTACAGGATTTTCGCTAGCAACAGTATTTGTTGCATCACCAAAAGCATCGCCTGTATAATTATATTGGAATGTAGTCGAAATATTTTTTGAACTTAAAATAGCTCCCAAACGATTAATTATTTTTGTTGCAGCTTCAACACGATTTCCTTTGAACTCACCTGTGGTATATTGAGCATCTACATAACCGAACGAGTTGAAAACACTAAATCCATATGATGATTTTGGATTAAAATATTTGATAAAATTAAATTCTAAATAACTTTCAATTCCTTTATGAATACTATTTGCAATATTTTTTCTGATGGTATAAAAATCTCCTGTTGTATCATCTACTGCAAGTGCAGTTCCAATTCGATTATTATAAGCCAAATAGAACAAGCTAAAATCGAAGTTTAAATAATTTTTAATAGTGCCTCGATATCCAAAATCAGAATTAAAACCATTTGAGTCTTTTAATTTAGAATCTATTCGCGAAGTTATTCCTAAAGGCTCTAGTTGACTGTAATCTATGGGTCTGTATGCTTGACTTATGTTGCCATACAGACTCGTATTTTTAGTTGGTTTTAATTCTAATCCAATTCCAAACAAAGGAAAAGTTCTAGTTTTTGTTTCGTTAGAAATTTGTATATCTCCATCAATTTCTTTGCTTCCTTTAATGGTGCTTCTTAAATATTCAAATCTAAATCCTGGAGTTACCGTTAATTTTTTATTTAATTTGAAAATATTTTCAAAAAAAGGAGCAATATTAGAAGTAGTGAAATTTAAATCATAACCCCAATTGCCTGATATAGACAAATCAAAATCGCTGGCAGTTGTCCCTTGTCCACCACCTAAACGTTTAAACCAGGCATAGCTTTGACGAATACCTGCTGCAAAAGTAGATACTTGATTTTTTAGTTTATAATTTTGAGAAAAGCGAATCTCGGTAGTTGAATTATTCATGCGTTCTATACCAACTTCTCTCGCAACAAAGTTTGATGTAATAGGGTCAATATTGTCGGTTGCTTGTGGTCCTCCATCTTCATTACGCCAAACTAGAGAACGACTGCTAAACAAAAAAGTTGATTTTGCACTTAAAGTACTATTTTTTGAAGGAGTAAAATTTGCAAAGGTTGAAATAATATTCCACGGACTTTCTAACCAATTTCGAGATCTAGTTGAAGCTCTTGGATTTGCATAAAACAAACTATCAGTTAATCCACCTGGCATTCGTAACTTATTTCTTAATAAGGAATATTCTAATCCAAAATTCAATTTTTCTGAGTGATTGTATTGAATTTTTGCAAACCCAGATAATTGTGTTTGTTCACTATTGGGGCGATAACCATTTATATATCGATGCTGCACAAAAGCATAATAATTTATTTTTTTATAATTTCCACCTACAGAATTAAACGAATTATATAATCCAAAACTACCTAAAGTTTGTGATGTTAAAATTTCGAAAGGTTTGCTTTTTGGAATTTCTTTAATGACATAGTTTACTAACCCGCCAAATTGAGAACCAAATTGTAAAGATGAAGCGCCACGCACAAGCTCGATTCTGTTTACAGCTTCCATCGGAGGCAAATAATAGGCTTCGTTATATCCGAAAACATCAGCACTTACATTATAACCATTTTGACGCGTATTCATTTCTATACTTTGGGTAGGGTTTAATCCTCGAGTGGCTATTCCATTGGCTGTAAACCCGCTACTTTCGGTCTCGACAATATTTAATCCTGGTATTCTTCCTAAAATTTGTCTAGTATTATTTATAGCTTTATTTGCATCTAAACTATCCACTAAAATGATTTCACTTTTTTTTCCGGCATAAATAATTCCGTTTTTTGAATCTGGCAAATGTCCAATACCATTTACGGTTTTAAAAGGTTTTATGTCAATTGGTTTTAACCGAACTGTGTCTTTTATTTGTGCAGTGCTGTATAACGATGTAATTAAAATTATACTTTGAATTATATTTTTCTTAGGGATCATATTTATATGTAATTTTTGTTTGTGATAATTATTATTGACGGTAATGATCTGTCAGTGTTAAAAGAAATTTTTCTAGTTGTTGCTCTTCTTGTATTGTCATTTTTAAATCGCCGAGTTCTTGGGTATTTACCGTTTCGGGAATTTCGGGCTGTCCCAAATTTTCTACCTTTCGTTTATTGTAAAAATGAATTACTTGACTTAACGTGTTATAAAATCCGTTGTGAAAATAGGGAGCAGAAATAGCTATATTTCTTAGTGTAGGCACTTTAAATTTTCCGTTGTGTTCTGGCATATTTACAATTGCTCCAATTCCATAATCAATATAATTAGCACCATCAGGATTTATAGATGCTGGCATGGAGTAAAAAGGATTGTTTAGATTTTTTGGTACACCAATATTATCATATGAAAAATCAGTTAATAAAACTTTCCCCGAATTTTCATCTGGATCTAATGGATGACAAGCAGCACAATTTGCTTTTCCTTTATATAATGCTAAACCCGCAAGTTCATCATTTGAAAATGAAACTAATTGTTTAGAAAAATAATCAAACTTTGATGTAAATGAATTTACTTTTGTTGATTTTTCAAAATTTGAAATAGCATTTGTAAATTGATTTAAAAGTTCGGTATCTGATGTATTTGTACCATATATCTTTATAAAATCTGAATAATAGGATAGTGATTTAATTTTTTGAACTATCATATTAATATTCAAATTATTCATTTCTACAGGATTTAAAAGCGGATTTATTGCTTGGGTCTCTAAGTTTTGTGATCTACCATCAATAAATAATCCACCAATAAATGTTTGATCAACTAAATTGTAATATCGTTCTGGGGAAAAAACATTGTATGATAAACTTGGTGCATTTCGATTACTAAATAAATTCCCGTTTATACCATTCGAAACTATTTGATGATTAGGATCACTAAAACCAGTTTGTGGTGCATGACAATTTGCACAAGATTGTCCTTCTGGATTAGACAATTTTGTTTCAAAAAACAATTTTTCACCTAGCGTAATTTTTGAATCTTTTAGTATTAATTTTTCATCTGTTATTTCTGTATATTGATCGCTACAACTAGATAATGTAGAAATTAATATGATACATAGTAAGGCTGCGTAATGAAATTTCATTTTATACATTATAGTTGTCATCTGTATTTATTTAGAATAATTAAAAATAATAATGCAAATATAATAATGAACATTTAATCCACAAAATTTATTTAGAATAAATATGAATAATATTTTAGATTAATAAAAAACCCAGTAAATTACTGGGTTTCTATAAAAAAAAATAGTTTTTAGAGTTATTCCTTTAAGAATTTTTGAGAATAATCTTTACCGTTATTATCACTTAGTAATAAAATATAAGTACCGATACTCAATTCTTGAACAGATATAGTGTTTGAATTTATTTTTGGGGTTGCAACCAATCGACCGTTTAAATCAAATATTTTTGCTGATAAAAATTCAATTTCGTTTGCTGATTTTATTTTAATTAAATCTTTTGCGGGATTTGGATACATTACAAAACCAGAGTTTGTAAATGAATTAACAGACAATGTAGCTCCTTCAACTGCCATAAGCATTTGGTTAATAGAAGGATTATTATAAGTATCAACTATACCAGATGGCCAACGAACAATTATTTGAGTAATTGCGGTAGCAGTCCCGATACCAAAATGAGCATTTAAACTACTCATATATTTAAATCCTTCACCGCTTCTTATGTCTCTAATTTGTTTACCCCAGGCACCATAAATTTCAACTCGTGCTCCAATTCCGTTACCATTACTTTGTATTCCTTGTAAAGCAACTTTAACCCAATTGTTTCCATTTGGCACTGCATATTTTATTGTAGTTCCGTTTAATAAATCTAAAAATCCGTCATTATTTAAATCTCCAACACCACCCACACTTATACCGCTAGAATATACTACAGGTGTAAATGTATTTGTACCATGGTTATTAAACATAATTTTATTTCCTCCGCCAAGTACATCAACATATCCGTCATTATCAAAATCGTAAGCAATATTATCAATATTTGTAGTTGGATTTGTATCCCAACCTGATCCAGCTGTAATATTAGAAAATGCTTCTTCGGTTGTATTGGTTGTGTCTAAATTATTTCTAAAAAATTTATGACTACCAGCACTTGCAGTAATAATAATATCCATATCTCCATCGTTGTCAAAATCTGCAATTCCAGAAGACCAAGTTTGAATAGGGGTTACATTTATTGTTGCTATTGCAGATATATCGGTAAAAATTCCGTTTCCATCATTTCGGTGAAGTTCACAAGGTGGTCCTGAACATTTTGAAATAAACACATCAGAGTCTCCATCATTATCATAATCAAACCAAAGTGTAGCATAATTTCCACCGATTGTTCCAAAATTTACAGCACCAGGAGTAGTATTTGATTGATAATAAGTAAAATTTGCATTACCATCGTTTAAATAATAACAATTTGGTGCCACATCATGACATGAAAAAGCATCTAAATTACCATCATTATTAATATCTACAAAATTTGTACGTTGACAAAAAATATATTGTCCCGGAGTATAGCTCGTGTAAGCTGTTCCTGTACTATTTGATTTCCAAAAAGTTGCACCACTTCCATTGCCAAGTATAAGATCATTAAAACCATCTTTATTATAATCACCAGCTGCTAAACTCCAATTTGGCATTAAACTTGTTCCAGTTATAGGAAAATCTGAAACCGAAAACACATTAGGAACAGTACCTTGATAATTAATTCTTAAATTATTAGCACTTACTCCAGCGATATCATCTTTATGATCACCATTCATATCAACCACACAAAGATTATAAGTACTATTAATGCTACTTACATTTTGAGAAATATAGGAAACTGGCGGTGGAGGAATTGGAGCTTGTGTTAGTTGAAAATCAAAACCAGCAGTACTCCATTTATTATCCCATACGATATAATATGTAGTTCCAGCGTTTACTGTAAAAGTTTGTGAAGATAAATTTGAATTTGTATTCCCAGAATTACATGGTATTATTCCTGAGTTATCATCGCTTGCTACACAAGATAATGCGGCACATGAACCAGTATAAACACTAAAGTTTGTGTCTTTACAAATATTACTAATTAAATCAGAAGTTACAGTAATATTATAATTTTGAGTAGGAGTATACGAATACCAATTTGCTAAACTAGCAGTTGAACAAGTGGTTGAAATATTGGTTCCTGTTATTGATGGTACGTTTGTAATACCGGCAGTAATAGGAGTTGCAGTAGAACATGGTGTAGGCACATAAGGAGATTCAATCAATTGAAAGTCAAAACCAGTCGAAGTCCATCGGTTATCCCAAGCAATATAATATGTAGTACCAGCAAACACATCGAATGTTTTTGTTGATAGATATGAATTTGTATTTCCGCTATTACAAGCTATTATTCCAGAATCGTCATCTCCACTGTAACACGTTAAGTTTGTACATGAACCTGTATATATATTAAAATTAGTGTCTTTACAAATATTAACTTGCATATCTGAAGTAACTGTAACACTATGATTTGCAGTTGGTGTGTAAACATACCATTCAGCTAATGTTGCTGTTGAACAAGTTGTGGCAGTATTAGCACCATCTATAACTGTAATTGTTCTAATTCCTGTGGTTATAGGCAAAGCTGTAGCACAGCTATTTTGAGCTTTAGATATTTGAAATATTAAGCAAAAAAGAAGTAATGTAATTTTTTTCATAATTATAATTTTGTTTGTTTGGTTTTGTTAGTTGCAGTCGTGTAAAGAGTTTATCCAATCTTTAATTAATAAAACACCTTCAGTATGTATTAATGTTCTACCATGCAAAGGCATTCTGTAGCTTTCGTTTGTTGTGTTAATCCTGTAAAATAACATGGATTGATTAATATTTTGCGGTGTTACAACCGAACTTAATTCGGCGGGAAAATCCTGCATATCAGATGTAGGCACACAAACTCCCATGTTAGCATGATTGCTTGCAGTTTCTGAAAAAGCAAATCGCATAGGTCTATAATCGCAATGACGATTTAGTTGGTGACAATGCGCGCAATTGATATCAATATATGATCTCGCTCTGACTTCTAAATCCTTCGATGTATCGTTATAATTTACAGTTGAATTTTGAGCCGTTGGTAAACTAAAATTATTTTCTAAATAACCTGTTTCAATCCATTTTAATAATTGATTTTTTGAGCCCGAACTGTAACTATAATTAGTGTTTAAATTTTGTGGTTTAATACCAATCGGAATATTATTTATTACCTCAACTCCATTTACTATATCTTTTGCTTTATGACAAACTATACATTGAACTTCATTTGGGATTCTATAATTAACATTTTTAATAACATTATTTTCATCTTTCCATTGAATATCAGTATAGCTACCATTCAAATCAAAATAGGCTTCAGTTTGAGCATCATTCCAAACATATTCTGCAAAGATCCACCCAGAAGTTTTTCTAATCATAATTCTTGTTTCAACTATTCGAGTTGTATTTGATGGCTGCACATTATCATAATAAAAATTTTTAATTAAAGCAGCACCAACAGGTAAGTTTAAAACATTTGTATCTCCGTCAAAATTTGCTTTTGTACCATTTGGCATCCAAACAAATCGTTTTTTATGAGCATAATCAGAAAATAAACTACTGGCTGGCTCGTATGGTAAAACTCCGAGTGATGGTTTTAAATTTTTTAAATCGCCATCAAAAAATTTGTAATCCGATAATTTAGGATAAGGAACTGTTGATAAATCTACTGATACTTGCGAGACAGGAATGTATTCTGGTGTGCTGTCAGATTTTGAACATGAAATTATTACTAACGTAATGAAAATTGATAAAATGCCAAGAAGGTAATATTTTTTCATAAATTTTAAAGATATTATTCAAAAGTAAAAAAAAATTTCACAACTTGTTATAAATAATTACTTTAACAAAAAAATTATTAATTAAATTCTAGTTTAATATTATAATTTTTTAATCCTAGTAAGGAATCAGCCGACTTATGATCGAAAATATCTTTATGAAGTTTTTTTTCTTTTTTTAGATTTATCTGATTTATGCAATCATAAAAACGCCTAACGTCCTCAAGATTTGATAAAATTAAACCAGGAACTTTTACATTTTTTCCCTCCTTATCTTTGGCAACCATTGTAAAATAACTCGAGTTGCAATGATTAATTATTCCAGTTTGAATATTTTCAGATTCTACTCTAATTCCTACTATAATTGAACTGTTTCCAACGTAATTAACAGATGCTTTCATTATAACAAGTTCGCCTACTTCTATCGGATTTAAAAATTCAACAGTATCAACTGCTGCTGTAACACAATAATTTCCCGAAAATTTACAAGCACACGCAAATGCAATTTGATCTAATAATGATAAAATATATCCACCATGAATTTTACCAGAAAAATTAGTGTGAGAAGGCAACATTAATTCGGAAATAGTTATTCTAGAGGATTTTACAGATTTAAAATCGGGCATATTTTTAGTATAAAATTTAAAACAGTATATTCTTTAAGAGTTGAAATTTAAGTAAATTAAAAAATTATTTTACAGTAAAGGGAGAATTTTCTTTTGTGACACTTTTCAAAAAATAATTTGTATCACCCCACCAAGGAAAAGTTCGATAACGTTCAGTATAAATAACTTTTACATACTGACCTTCAAATTTTTTTAAATCTTCAATTACTTTAGCATCACTGTCTAATACTGAAAATTTAAATATCTGAGCACCAGATATTCCTTGACTTAACTCACCTTCCCAAGTTTTAAATACATATCCTTTACTGCTAAATTTTATTAGTTCGCCAGATCGAACTCCATCACTGTACGATGCATAATAAACAAATAACAAATAGGTAGTTAACAATATTGCAACAGATAAAACGATGTAAATAACAATTTTTCGTATCATATTTTATTTTTTTTATTCTAAATTCAATTCAGATTGGATTAATAATGAATCATTATTTTCAGATATGGTTGCCCGGTTTAAAATATTTTCTGGCAAAGTCTTTTTGGCTTTGGCTCCCATTTTTTTTAGTTTTTCAACACTTGTAATTAAATTTCCTTTTCCATCTACAAGTTTATTCATTGCTCCTTGATATTCAATTTTTGCTTCATCCATTTTTTTGCCAATTTTCAATAAATCTATCACAAATCCTTCAAATTTGTCATACAATGCTCCAGCTTGACGGGCAATTTCGAGTGCATTTTCTTGTTGTTTTTGATTTATCCACATGCTATCAATAGTTCTCAAAGTAGCTAACAAAGTAGATGGGGTAACAATAATAATGTTTTTATCGAGGGCTTTGCTATATAAATTTGTATCCTGATTTATAGCTAGTGCAAATGCAGGTTCAATAGGAATAAATAATAATACAAATCCTGGACTTTCTATTTGGTATAAATCTTGGTAATTTTTACTTCCTAATTGTTCAACATGCCTATTAATAGCCACAATATGCTCTTTCAAATATTGTGTTTTTAGATCTTCATTTTCTTCGTTTACATAGCGTTCGTATGCAGTTAAAGTAACTTTAGAGTCAACAATCATTTTTTTACCATCGGGTAAATTAATAACAACATCGGGAAAAACGCGACTACCATCATCAGTTATATGACTTTGTTGAACAAAATATTCTCTATTTTTTTCTAAACCCGATTTTTCTAAAACGCGTTCTAATATCAACTCGCCCCAGTTTCCTTGCATTTTACTATCTCCCTTTAAAGCTTTTGTCAAATTTACCGTTTCTTTTGTCATTTTTTCATTCATATCTCTCAATCCCAGAATTTGCTGACGCAAAGCGGCATGATAATCAATACTTTCTTTGTGAGTATCTTCAACTTTTTTTTCGAATAATTGAATTTTATCTTGAAGTGGCGAAAGGATATTTTTTAAGTTTTCTTTATTTTGTTCAGTAAATTTCGTAGTTTTTTCGTCTAATATTTTATTTGCAAGATTTTCAAATTCTTTTGTAAAACGCTCTTGTAGTTTTTCAACCTCTTGTTTTTGTTCTCTATTGCGTTCCAGTAAATTATCAAAATCAGTTTCTTTTTTTGATAATTGAATTGCCAATGACTCTTTTTCTGTTCGAATAATTTCTTTGTCTGAATTAGTTTCTTTTAATTGTTTTTCAAATTGAATTTTATCTATTTGAAATTGTTCTTTTTGTAGATTTATTTGGGATAGTAAACCATTTATTTTTTCTTCTAATGAAGCTTTTTCTGATTTTGAATTGGCAGAAAAAAATTGTTTTCCAAAGTAAACACCAATGGCTAAAGCAACAACAAACACAATTAAAAAAGGCAATACTGATGACATTAATTTATGATTTATATTATGTAAATGTACTAAAAAATGTGATAATTCTTTCTTAGATAATTAGTATTTTTGTTACAAATTGCACAAAATGTCAAATCATCAACATTTTATAATTTACAAGCCTTATGGATATTTAAGTCAATTTGTATATGAATTAAAACGTCCAAAAAAGCTGTTGGGCGACTTATATAATTTTCCCGAGCATACAATGGCAATCGGTCGACTTGACGAAGATTCAGAAGGTTTACTTTTGCTTACAACTGACGGAATGATGAGCGAAATTGTTCGCAGTAAAAAAGTAGAAAAAGAATATTATGTTCAAGTTGACGGAGTTATAACTCAAGAAGCAATCGAACAGTTAAAAAATGGAGTTATGATAGGTTTTGACGGAAAGAAATATCTAACGAAAAAGTGTAAAGCTTTTATGTTGATTGATATTCCAAATTTTCCAGAACGAGCCAAAAAAATTCGTGATGCACGACATGGACCAACTTCTTGGATTTCAATAATAATAACCGAGGGAAAGTTTCGCCAAGTTCGTAAAATGACATCGGCAGTTGGATTTCCTACGTTACGATTGGTTCGAATTCGTGTTGGAAATATCTTTTTAAATGATTTAAAATCAGGAGAAGTTTTTGAAGTTGAAAATTTTAATGTCTAAATATCTAAATATTTAATTTAATGTTAAACATAGTTTTAGTAGAACCCGAAATTCCAAACAATACTGGAAATATAGGACGATTAAGTGTTGGAACCGAAAGTCGTTTGCACTTAATTCATCCGTTTGGATTTGTAATTAATGATGCCAATTTAAAACGTTCAGGTCTTGATTATTGGGTGCATCTTAACGTAACCGAATATCAAAATATCGACGAATGGATAGCAATTATTCCTGATAAATCTAGAGTTTTTTTGATGAGTTCACACGCTACAAAATCAATCTATGATGCCAAATTTCAAGATGAAGATTGGTTGGTTTTTGGTAAAGAAAGTAAAGGTTTAAGTCAAGAAGTTTTAGATATATTTCAAAATCATCTCACTATTCCAATGTCAAAATTGATTCGAAGTTTTAATATTGCAAATTCGGTAGCATTTGTAGTAGGAGAGGCAAAACGACAAATTTCTTTATAATTTTTTAAAGTTTATTTCTTTTTTAAAACCTTGTATTCCTCATAACATTGGCTTATTGCATCTAAAATTTGCAAATCGTTTGCAGTTTCAATAAACGCTTGGGAATAGTTGCAATGTTGCAGTATTTCTGCAATTTCCTTTTTGTCAATTCCAAGAAGTACCGATATTGTTTCTCTATCAAATTTTGATTCTAAAAGACGTTTTACTGTATCGTCTTTTTTCATTTCTTTTAAACGTTTCAATTCCTTTGGTTTTTTCCCAAAAAAATTATAAAGCATATCGGCGGGATTAAATATAGAATTCATAACTCTCGAAAATGCGTTTGGCGAATATTCACCTCCTTCATACCCTTGAGATAATCCTGAAATACTGTAACGATAATTTTCAATCTCAGGGATTAATTTTGTATCAACTTCTAAATATCCAGTTAAGTTGTATTTTTTTATGATAACTTCATCAAGTGCAATTGCCTTTTCGGTCAATTTTATTTTTGCATTTCCGTTTTTTAACCAGTCGTTTGTAACTTTTACTTTTATAGATTCAAACCCAATCATTGTAATATGTAAAGTATCTGTAGGACTCGCTTCGATTTCAAAACTCCCTTTCAAGTTAGATACAGTTCCTTTTACACGATTTACATTAATAATATTTACGTTTGAAAGCGGGAGTAGTGTGTTTGCATTTATAATAATTGCAGCAACTTTTTTTGGCAATTGTGTTTCTTGAGCAACCCCGTTTATAGCGATAATTAAAAATAATAAAGATGTAAAATATTTCATTTTATAAAATAAAGTTTAAATGTAAAAAACTAGCAATTATAAATAGTAGCTTTTTAAGATTATTATAGAAAAATTAACAAAACACAAAAAAAATTCCAAATTTTGAAAAGGTTATATCAAAATTTGGAATTAATAGTATAGAAATAAAATATAATTTAGCTTCTTCTTGGTCTTTTTACTCTTCCAGTTTCATCACCACTAGCCTTAAATGGTTTTGGTTGTCTGTCTGATGAAGCTTCTCTTTGCGACGACCCTGGTTCTCTTCTTGGCGATGTAGTTCTTTCACTTCTAAAACCTCCTTCTCTTGGAGCCGAACTTCTTTCAGTTCTAAAACCGCCTTCTCTTGGAGCTGAACTTCTTTCGCTTCTAAAACCGCCGCCTCCAGAATTTCTATCACTTCTAAATCCTCCACTAGAACTACGTCCACCGCCAAATCCGCCTGAACTTCTACCATTGTGGTCGCGTCTTCCGCCACCATCATTTTTAGAAATCTCTACATTGATGCGTCTTCCTTCTAATTGTACGTTATTTAGAATTTCCATTACCTTGTCTGTATGTTCAGGATCAGTATTAAAGAATGAAAAACCTTCCTTAACATCAACTTTAAATACATCATCTCGACCTAGATCAAGAGTTTCTTTTAGATAATCTTTTAAAGACATCCAATCAAAATTATCTCGTGAACCAATATTTACAAAATACCGAGTTGCACCACCATTATTATTTTCTCTTGGCTCACGATCGTCGCGTTCTCGTCTCTCATTTCCAGATGTTTGAGCCGAAATATCTCTAGTTTTTTTATAATAATTTATAAATCGGTTAAACTCTACTGACACCATTTTTTTTATGAGTTCTTCTTTTGACAAACCTTCTAAAACAGTATTTATAGCAGGAAGATAATTATCAATATCATGATCTACCTCAGTATCTTTTATTTTTGTGGCAAGATGTAGTAACTGTATTTCACAAATTTCAATTCCTGACGGAAGCGTTTTTTCATGAAATTTTTGCTGTATAATTCGTTCGATTGAAGAAATCTTGCGCAACTCACTTTTAGTTACGATAACTATTGAAGTTCCTAGTTTTCCAGCACGTCCTGTTCTTCCAGACCGGTGATTGTATGTTTCAATTTCGTCTGGTAGTTGATAATTTACTACGTGTGTGATACTATCAACATCAATTCCACGAGCTGCTACATCAGTAGCTACCAACATTTGTATTTGTCTTCCTCTGAAAGATTTCATTACCGAGTCACGTTGCGCTTGAGATAAATCGCCGTGCAAAGCTGCTGCACTATATCCATCTTCAATAAGTCGTTCTGCTACTTGTTGTGTATCTCGCTTAGTTCTGCAAAAAATTACAGAAAAAATATCGGGATTACAATCGGCTAGTCTTTTTAAAGCTTCATATCGGTCGCGGGCATTTACAAGATAAAACTCATGAGATACTGTTGCCGAACCAGAATTTTTTGTCCCTACTGTAATTTCTTCTGGACTGTGCATAAATTGTTTAGCTATACGAGCCACTTCGGCTGGCATAGTTGCAGAGAATAACCATGTATTTTTATCGTCTGGTGTTGTAGATAAAATGTTTACAATGTCTTCATAGAAACCCATGTTTAACATTTCGTCGGCTTCGTCTAGGATGCAATAGTTGATTTGTGTGATGTTAACCAAACCTCTATTAATCATATCCTGCATTCTTCCTGGAGTTGCTACAATAATTTGTGCTCCTCGTTTTATGTCACGTGCTTGTTCAGTAATGCTTGCACCGCCATAAATTGCTACTACATTAATACCTTTTTCGTATTTTGAGTAGTTTTTAATTTCATTAGTGATTTGCAAACACAACTCACGAGTTGGAGATAAAATTAATGCTTGTGTATTTCTATTGTTAGCATCAATTTTCTGAATAACTGGAAAACCAAAAGCTGCCGTTTTCCCTGTACCCGTCTGAGCCAACGCAACTAAATCTGTATTTTTTTCCAATAATAGGGGAATCGCTTTCTCCTGTACTTCGGTCGGATTATCAAATCCTAGATCTAAAATCGCCTTCAGTAACGATTCACTCAATCCTAATTGTTCAAATTTATTCATAAAAAATTTTAAATATTTTGCAAAGGTAAGGCAAATAATTGTTAATAACTAACGATAAATAGAGATTTGACTTTTTATTAATATCTGATTTTCAATTTATTAGAATTGTTAAATTTATTTAGAAATTAAGAATTAAATTATTGAAGTCTTAACTTGTGATTTTTGCAATTAAAAATATCTTGAAAGATGATTAATTAATTTTTTTACAGCAATTCCTCGGTGACTAATTTTAGTTTTTTCGAATGCGTCAAATTCTGCAAAAGTAATGTCATATCCATCAGGAATAAAAATTGGATCATATCCAAAGCCGAAATTTCCTTTTTTTTCGGTAGTAATTTTACCCTCAATAATTCCTGTAAAAAGGTTTTGTTTCCCTTTGATATTTAAACAAATAACAGTTTTAAAGTTTGCTTTTCTGTTTGTTTTATCTTTTAAATTTAATAATAATTTATTCATATTATCATCATCATTTTTCGATTCACCAGCATATCTTGCCGAAAAAACTCCTGGTTCACCATTTAAAACATCTACTTCTAAACCTGAATCGTCTGCAAAACAATCATAACCATAATTTTGAGTAACATAATTTGCTTTCAAAATCGCATTTCCTTCAATTGTATTTTCAGTTTCAGCAATATCCTCGATGCAACCTATATCGTTAAGACTTAAAAGTTCAATATTTTTTGGAAGCAACAAACGAATTTCATTAATTTTATTAATATTATTCGAAGCAAAAATCAGTTCCATTTTTAGTTATTTTTAGTGATAGTTTTATGGTAATAAATCTATAAATTTGATTAAAATTTATCTTAAAACCAATTAATTTTTATTAACGTATATTATTTAATCCCAAATATCATTTAAAATAGTGAAAAGTCATTACATAATTCTTAACCTTCTTTTGTTTTTTGTAATTGCATTTCCTTTTAGTGCTGATGCTCAGTTTGTTATAAATAATAAAAGTGATTTTTCTCAAGCTACTTTACATAAAAACACAAAAATAATTAATTTAAAGCAACAAGATTTATCAGTTGTTGATGTTATAAAAATTAATGATTCTAAATTTTCTAGTTTATCAAATCAAAATACTGATTTAGGATTTACAAATGATAATTATTGGTTGCATTTTAAAATTAATAATAATTCAACCGATGAGGTTCAGTATTATTTAGAAACTTCCAGACCAATTGTCGATTTTGCTACCTTATATAAAATAGATAATTCAAATAAAATTATTGATATCCAAAAAAGTGGTGATAATATACCTTTCAAAGAGCGCAGTTTTAATCATCGGAAAACTATTTTTAAAATAAATTTATATTCAAAAGAAATAGGAAATTATTATATTCATCTCAAAAGCGATGGCGAGGTTATAAACGCTCCAGTTATATTAAGAACATCTGAAAATTTAATCGAAAACACTTATTTTGAACAAATTGTTTTTGGTTTTTTTTATGGAATATTGCTAATTGCATCCATCTTATATTTTTTCTTTTTTTATGCTATGAAAGAAAAAGTATTTTTAATTTACAGTTTGTATGTAGTTTTTATTGGGCTGTTACAATTTTCTTTAGATGGTTATTTTTACCAATATATTTCGCCAGATGCTGGATGGTTTTCTACTAAATCGGTTTTAATTTTTGCAGTTATTTCGGGAATTTTTTTGGGTAATTATGCTCAAAATTATTTGAATATTAAAAATGAAAATTCTACCCTTCATACATTATTTAATTGTTTATACATTTCACTCGGATGCTTATTTTTAACAATTATTTTTATTCCGTCTTTTTTTAAATATTGTTACCCAGCTATGAATGTTTTGGGATTAATTTTATTATTATTAATTATAACATCTCTTGTAAATATTTATGTAAGAACCAAAAGGGTTTATGTGTTTTTTAGTCTAGGTATTTTCTTTTTAATTTTAGGATTTGTAATTTTTATATTAAAAAATTTCAGTTTACTACCTTATAATTTTATAACCGAAAATAGTTCTAAATTAGGTTCGGGAGTAGAAGTGATTTTCTTGTCGTTATCAATGGCAAATTTAATTAAAGAATTAAAGGAAATATCAGAAAAAGCACAAGGTTTAGCTTTGCAAAAGTCGGAGGAAATGAACGAGTTAAAGTCTTATTTCCTGTCAAATATTAGTCATGAGTTGCGAACTCCATTAAATACAATTATGAACTTAATTGAGTTAATAAATGGTGAAACTGATAGTGATTCGATTCAAAAAAAATGTGAGATTATTAAATATTCTTCACAAAGTTTATTGAGCTCAGTAAACGATATTTTAGATTTTTCTAAAATTGAAAAAGATGAAATTAAACTAGAAATTATTGATTTTGATTCACATCAACTATTTAATGAAATTGGCAATAATATTAAAACTAGGGCTTTAGAAAAAAACTTGGAATTTGAGTTTATTTTAGATTCTAATATTCCTAAAATGTTAAAAGGTGATGCTAACCGAATTAGACAAATTTCAAATAATATATTGTTTAACGCGCTTAAATTTACTCCCGAGGGTAAAATAAAATTTGATATTAAAGCAATTATTGAAGGAGAAACTACAAAATTAGAATTAACAATAACTGACACTGGTGTAGGAATTTCGACTGAAAAGATGCAATCTATATTTGATTCTTTTTCGCAGGAAACTATTAATAATAAACGCAAATATGGAGGTTTAGGATTAGGTCTTTATATAGTTAAAGCACTAGTAAATCTCCATGAAGGTGATATTAGCTTAAAAAATAATGAATTGCAAACAGGTACAGTTTGTAATTTGAAACTTAATGTTCAAAAGGCAGATAGGGTTGAATCAATTCAATTAAATGTTGAAAATAATTTTGATTTATTAGGTAAAAATATTCTTGTTGTCGAAGATAATGCTATGAATCAAATGGTTATTAAAATGATTACCAAAAAATGGCTTAATACTTTGATAGATTATGTAAATAATGGTCAGGAATGCTTAGATAAAATGGCTACTTCAAAATATGATATAATTTTAATGGATTTACAAATGCCTATTATGGATGGATATGAAGCCGCAATAGAAATAAGAAAGGGTAACAGTGGCATTAACTCAAAAGATATTCCGATAATAGCAATAACAGCCGATGTTATGGAGTCTACAAAGATTCGTGTTAAAGAAATAGGAATGAATCATTATTTATCTAAACCCGTTTCAAAAGAAGATTTATTTTATTCAATAAAAGAATGTACTATTTGATAACTACATAGATACTTTTTGAAATCGAATTTGAATTTAGTCTACAAATATAAGTTCCGCTTTCTATAGATTCAGTGTTAATTTTTATTCTGTTAATTCCTGATTTCAAATCATTGTCTAAAATTTGCATCACATTTCTTCCAAGAGCATCATATAATGTGATAAAAATGGGATCGTTATTATTCAAGAAAAACTGCAAATTTAATTCTCCGTTACTAGCAGGATTTGGGTAAACAATTAAATTTAAATTGGTATTATTTTCAAATGTTTGATTACTCAAATTTGATGACATTAGCCAATTGGTAGCATTCATTAATAATCGTTGATGATTGCCTGAAGCATCAGTAATATAACCATCATACAAAGTATCGCCTGAATCTCCTGAACCATCATCTGGCGGCGAACTATCTCCAATAGCCACAAATTTACCTAAACCATAAGTTCCATAAGCACATAATACGTTTGTTAAACCAGAGTTTCCCGTTTTAAAAACAACTCCTTTTACACTAGAATTTTGAGTTGTATTTAAAGTCATAGTCGTGCCTCCAGACCATTTTACTTGAGTTACATTTCCAGTAGTTCCGTGTAAAATTGGGTCTGACGGAGAATTCAGAATATTTGAATATGTTCCACTAAAATTTAAATAATCAAATGAAATCCCAAAAGGATTGATCGCAACAGAATTTGTCGTCATCAAATCGTTCCAAATGTGTGGCGAATCATAACCATCACCATTTCTATCAGAAATATCGTGATCTGAAATCATAAAAAGTCCACCACCATTAGCAACAAAATTTAGAATAGCAGTTTTTTGAGAAGCTGTAAAAAGTATATTTGGTTCATCAACTACAAATGCTTTGTAGTTACTTAAATCCTGAGGATTTGTTGTCACACCATAAGTTATTTGACCATTCCAAGGCAATGTTTCTAGAGAATATCCTTTTTTTACGCAGTCAATTCCCCAATAAGAGATACCACCAGTCCAGTAAGTTTCTGGAGTTGTTGCAGTAATTGTGCTTTGTGCTGGTGTGGGAAATCGTTGTGGGTTTGACTGGCTTCCACCAATATAAGGTCCTGAACTCCCAATTCCTAGATTGAATAAATCGGAATCGATGGTCCAATCTGCGTTTGAAGCAGTTTCTGCTTTTGTATTATCAAAAAGTATTTTATTTTGAGCTATTAATTTTGAGGTTAATAAATACAAAATTATTAAGGGAATGTAAATTTTTTTCATGTTGAGTGTAGCTTATAAATTAATACTAAAATGTTGGAAATTTTTAATTAAAATGAAAATACTATTTCAAACTATCGATATCGCAAAATTAATAAACTATCAGTATTAAAATTTGAATTAAATTTGAATAAGCATAAAATATTAAATTTTAATATCAAATACTATTTTAAACTTGAATTACTCCAAGATTGAATTTTTTTTCAATAGGAGCGTTGTTTGCGCCTTCAATTCCCATCGAAATCCAAGTTCTAGTTTCCAGCGGATCAATAATTGCATCGGTCCAAAGTCGAGCAGCGGCATAATATGGCGACACTTGTGCATCGTAACGAGCTTTTATTTTATCAAATAATTCTTGTTCTTTTACCTCGTCAATAACTTCGCCTTTTGCTTTTAATGATGAAGCTTCAATTTGGGCTAAAACTTTTGCTGCCTGAGTTCCACCCATAACTGCTAGTTCAGCACTTGGCCAAGCAAAAATTAATCTTGGGTCATAGGCTTTACCACACATGGCATAATTTCCAGCGCCATAGGAATTTCCTATTATTACTGTAAATTTTGGAACTACCGAGTTAGATACTGCATTAACCATTTTTGCGCCATCTTTAATTATGCCACCATGTTCTGATTTTGACCCAACCATAAAACCCGTAACATCTTGAATAAATACCAACGGAATTTTCTTTTGATTACAATTTGCAATAAATCGGGTTGCTTTGTCAGCAGAATCAGAGTAAATAGCACCACCAAACTGCATTTCACCTCTTCCATTTTTGACAACCTTTCGTTGATTTGCTACAATTCCTACAGCCCAACCATCAATTCGAGCATAAGTAGTTATTAAAGTTTTTCCATAATCGGGTTTATATTCATCTAGTTCAGAGTTATCTACTAATCGTTTCACAATTTCCATCATGTCATATTGCTCAGCTCTCGATTTAGGTAAAATTCCATAAATATCTTTCTCTTCTAATGCTGGTTTTACTGATTTTATTCTATTAAAACCTGCTTTGTCGTAGTCACCAATTTTGCCTACGATACTCTTAATTCTTTTCAAAGCGTCTTTATCGTCTTTGGCTTTATAATCGGTAACGCCAGATATTTCGCAATGTGTTGTTGCCCCACCTAGTGTTTCGTTATCAATAGTTTCACCAATTGCTGCTTTTACTAAATAACTTCCTGCTAAAAAAATGCTTCCGGTTTTATCCACAATCATAGCTTCATCACTCATTATTGGCAAGTAAGCACCACCAGCAACACAACTTCCCATAACTGCTGCAATTTGTGTAATTCCCATACTACTCATAATAGCATTGTTTCTAAAAATGCGACCAAAATGTTCTTTATCTGGAAAAATTTCGTCCTGCAAAGGCAAATAAACACCAGCAGAATCAACTAAATATATAATAGGTAGCTTATTTTCCATTGCAATTTCTTGGGCTCTTAAGTTTTTTTTTCCAGTTATAGGAAACCATGCACCTGCTTTTACAGTGGCATCATTTGCTACAACTATACACTGTCTACCCGAGATATAACCTATTTTTACAACAACTCCACCGCTAGGGCAACCACCGTGTTCTACATACATTTGATCTCCTACAAATGCACCAATTTCGATAGCTTTAGTATTTTCGTCTAATAGATAATCTATTCTTTCTCGCGCAGTCATTTTGCCTTCGGCATGCAATTTTTCTATTCGTTTCTCTCCTCCGCCTAATTTAACTTTTGCAAAGCGAAGTTTTAAATCTGATAGTAAAAGTTTATTGTAATCTTCGTTTTTATTGAAGTTGATATCCATAAAAATTATTTTTTGGCTAATTTACGAAAACGTTTTCAAAAAAAGAGTTTTGTATTTTTGTTGATTTTTAAATTATGTTTTAACTAATTTTACAGCTATAAATCAATTTTAGTATCTTCAATTAATTAATTTATTTATTTTACAGATTTCGATTACATTTTTTTTATTTTCTAGTAACTTAATGTTTACTTAACATTAGAAAATTACATTTGCTTCATTATAAATTACAAAAAAATGACATTAAATAGTGTTTTTCAATTTCTAGTTCCTAAGGACAAAAAGTTTTTTCCTCTTTTTGAACAAGCTGCGTCAAATTTAATAGTACTAGCTCAAACACTTCATGACGCTGTAAATGTACCAAAAGAACAGCGAGAAGATTATTTTTTGAAAATTGAGGAATTAGAGGCAATAATTGAAGAAATTACACATAAAACCCATTTAGAATTAAGTAGAAATTTTATTACACCATTTGATAGAGAA
The DNA here is from genome assembly GCA_025351785.1 of Flavobacterium sp. Classification (GTDB taxonomy): domain Bacteria; phylum Bacteroidota; class Bacteroidia; order Flavobacteriales; family Flavobacteriaceae; genus Flavobacterium. The sequence continues at coordinate 17,928 of JANXVF010000011.1, read as the reverse complement.
GACATCCATTCGTTAATTAAAGCAATTGATAATGTTGCAGATAATATACATGGTGCTGCAAGCAGAATGCGATTATATCAAGTTGAAAAAATCACAAAATCAATCAGAAAATTAACAGAGATAAACCTAGAAGCTTGTCAGTTAATTGGTATTGCCATAAAAGAATTGAAAGATTTGACAAATCATAAAAGCATTAATGACATTTGCAAAAAAATTAATAAACTCGAAAGTAAAGCCGACAGTGTTTTTGACAAAGCTGTGGCTGATATATTTGAAAATGAAACAGATGCAAAAAATGTTATTAAATATAAAGAAGTACTTTCAGCTTTAGAAATGGCGTCTGATAAATGTAAAAGTGTTGCAAACGTTTTGGAGCAAATCTCAGTTAAGCACTCATAAATTAAACCTTAAATATTATTTATGACATTACTTATTGTTATAATAGTTCTTGCATTAATTTTTGATTATATAAATGGATTTCATGATGCAGCAAATTCTATAGCAACAATTGTTGCAACTAAAGTGCTATCTCCGTTTCAAGCAGTAGTTTGGGCAGCATTTTTTAATTTTCTTGCCTATTGGGTTTTTGGATTTGGAGTGGCTGATACAGTTGCTAAAACTGCCGATACCATGCAAATAGATTTAGTTGTAATACTTTCAGGAGTTATAGCAGCAATTATTTGGAATTTGTTTACATGGGTTTTAGGAATTCCTTCCTCATCATCACATACCTTGATTGGAGGTTTTGCTGGTGCAGCAATTGCACATTCTATTTCAGTTCACGGATTTTCTGATTATTTTGTTTTAGACGAAGCTGGAAAGCAAGTTACAAAGCACTGGTACAATATTGTAAATTGGTATTCGTCTGGAAAAGATGGTGGAATGCCTTCTGGTGTTATTGTTATCATAGCCTTCATCGTTTTAGCACCCTTGTTAGGAATGTTTATTTCCTATTTTATTTCACTGTGGTTATTATATTCTTCAAAAAAAAGTATTTTCCCAAAAATATTTACAGTTTGTTTACTACTATTAGTTTTTTGGTTTTTAAAAACAGAAATGGTTGAATTTCAAAATATAAAAAAACCAAGGTTCGAATCACATTTTTTAAGTATAATTTCTGAACCATCAAATATTAAATGGTTATTAGTTGGACTAATTATAACAAGTATTGCAGCATTTAATTTGATTTTTAGTAATCTTTCGACAGCAAAGTCTGAAAAAATATTGCGAAAAATGCAATTATTGTCTTCCGCATCTTTTAGTTTAGGTCATGGTGGAAATGATTCTCAAAAGGTTATGGGAATAATTGCAGCAGCAGTAGCTGTCTATATACACTCAAATCCACATGCAAATTTGTCATTTGAATGGTTTGATTTGAATGTCAAATTACCTTCAAAAGATGCCCTTGGGAACGAAGTTTCGGGGCAAATGCCTGGTTGGATTCCATTGGCTTGTTATTCTGCGATAGCAGCAGGAACGTTGAGTGGCGGTTGGAAAATTGTAAAAACGATGGGTTCTAAAATTACAAAAGTAACCGCATTTGAAGGTGTTGTAGCAGAAACCGCAGGCGCCTTAACTTTGTTTTTTACAGAGCATTTTAAAATTCCAGTATCTACCACACACACTATTACAGGATCTATAATAGGAGTTGGAGTGACCAAACGAGTTTCGGCAGTTAGATGGGGAGTTACTATAAATTTACTTTGGGCTTGGGTTTTAACTATACCCGTTTCGGCAGTTTTAGCAGGAATTATTTATTATACATTAAAATTATTTTTATAAATATTTTATTTTCAAAACTACAAGCTTCATTTCAATGAGGCTTTTTTTTGTTTATAGATTGATATTTTATAAAATTTATAATACAATATATAACTTGCACACAGTTCAATTTCTTATTTTTACACCGATTATGGTGACTAAACAAATAATTATTGTAGGTGGAGGTTTATCAGGATTGATAGCAGCTATACATTTGCGTAATCACAATTTTGAGGTTGTAATAATCGAGAAAAATGAATATCCAAAACACAAAGTTTGTGGAGAATATATTTCAAATGAGGTACTTTTGTATATAAAATCGTTGCATTTAGATTTAGATTCTCTACATCCCAAAAAAATTAATACGCTTTCCTTTTCATTAGTTTCGGGCAAAACTATAGTCTCAAAATTGCCATTGGGTGGTTTCGGTATTAGTCGCTACGAATTGGATTATTATTTATACAAAACTGCATTAAAATTAAATTGCACTATCCATAAAGAATCGGTTTTAGATATAAATTTTTCAAACGATATATTTAATGTTATCACAAACGAAAATTCTTATCAATCAAAAATTGTGTTAGGAGCATTCGGAAAACGTTCCAATCTAGATATTAAATTTAAACGTATATTTATAACTAAACCAGCAAATTGGTTGGGTGTAAAAGCCCATTACGAGCTTGATTTTCCAGACGATTTAGTTGGTTTACATCATTTTAAAGGAGGATATTGTGGCGTTTCGAAAGTTGAAAACAACTTGGTAAATATTTGTTATCTGTCAAATTATGAAACTTTCAAAAAGTATAAAAATATAGAAGAATACCAAGATAAAGTAGTTTGCGAAAATCCAAACTTAAAAAAAATATTTAAAAATGCTGTTCTCAAATTTGAAAAACCATTAACTATAAGCCAAATCTCGTTTGATAAAAAACTATGTATCGAGAATCATATTTTGATGATTGGCGATACTGCAGGACTAATTCATCCTTTGTGCGGCAACGGAATGGCAATGGCTATTCACAGTGCAAAATTAGCATCGGAGGTTGTTATTGATTTTCTTTCAAATTCAATTTCGAGAAAAAAAATGGAAATTATGTATCAGCAAAAATGGAATCATAATTTTAAAAGCAGATTAAAAATAGGAAGATTCTTAGGAAGGCTATTGCAAAAAGAATTTTTAGCCAATCAACTGATGAAAATTTTGGTAGTTTTTCCTTTTTTGATGACAAAAATTATAAAAAATACACACGGAAAGTCTATATAAATGCCACTAAATTTAAATTGCAGAACCGACCAACACGAAATAATGGATGACTTTCAACTAGAAGGGAAAGAGTTGAAAGAAGCACTTGATAAAATTGCAAAAATCAACCAACTTCTAGGCGGAAACAAACTAACTTTACAAGGCGTTAAAAAATTATTAGCTACTGTAAATAAGCAAAACGAAATTACAATAGTTGATGTAGGTTGTGGCAATGGCGATATGTTGCGCGTAATTGCCAAATATGGACTTGAAAATAATTATAATTTCAAATTAATAGGGATTGATGCAAACGCTTTTACGATAAATCATGCTAAGCAATTGTCGACAGATTTTTTAAATATAAGCTATAAAGTTGAAGATATTTTTGAAAAAGATTTCTGTACCATGAAGTATAATATTGTGTTGTGCACTTTAACATTGCATCATTTTAATAATGACGAAATTGCAAATTTAGTATCTTTATTTCAGGCAAATGCAAAAAATGGTGTGGTTATAAATGATTTACATCGAAGCAAACTTTCCTATCGCTTATTCCAATTAGTTTGTTTCCTTTTTAATTTAAACACAATGTCTCGGGAAGACGGTTTAATTTCTATTTTGCGAGGTTTTAAAAAGACCGATTTAGTAAATTTTTCAAATCAATTGAAATTAAAAAGATACAGTTTAAGTTGGAAATGGGCTTTTCGTTACCAATGGATAATTTTTAATGATTGATATGTTACAAGATAAAAATTTCAAAATATAATATAATAACTCGATTTAAAAAGTTTGAATAACAGCAAAAAAATGAATGTAAAAATAGTAGCAGTCTCAAAACAACTACCCGAATATTATAGAGAAACAGCCGAGATTTTACCTTTTCTTGATGTTTGGCTAAGTAGTCAAGAGGAACGTTTTGTTAAAAAAGTAAAAAAGATATTTGAAGGTGCCAATGTTGATAAGCGATATTCAATTATGGAACCAACAGAAGTTTTTACCAAAACATCATTTGAAGAAAGAAATGCTATTTACAAACGTGAAGTTATTAAACTTGGCGAAAAAGTATTAGTTAAAGCGCTTGAAAAAGCCAATTGGAAACCAACCGATTTAGATTATATAATCACAGTAAGTTGCACAGGCATCATGATTCCGTCGCTAGATGCTTATCTGATTAATAAATTGGGCTTACGCCAAGACATTGTTCGATTGCCAATTACCGAGATGGGATGTGTGGCAGGAATATCGGGGATGATTTATGCAAAAAATTTTCTTGAATCAAATCCAAATAAAAAAGTAGCAGTTATTGCAGTCGAAAGTCCTACAGCAACATTTCAACTAGACGATTTTTCGATGGCAAATATTGTAAGCGCCGCAATTTTTGGCGATGGTGCAGCTTGTGTATTATTGTCATCGTATGAAAATGAAAACGGACCAAAAATTTTAGATCAGTCGATGTATCATTTTTATGATAACGAACACATGATGGGTTTTGAAATGACAAATTCAGGTTTAAAAATGGTTTTAGATATAGAAGTTCCCGAAACCATTGCCTCTCATTTTCCAAAATTTATTCACCCTTTTTTAAAACGAAATAATTTAGACATTAAAGATATAAATCATTTAATTTTTCATCCCGGTGGCAAAAAAATTATACAAACTGTTGAAGAATTATTTTTGAGTTCAGGACAAAATATTGAAGATACAAAAGCGGTTTTAAGAGAATATGGAAATATGTCTAGTGCTACGGTTTTGTTTGTTTTAGAACGGTTTTTAGACAAAAATACAAATGCAGGCGAAAAGGGTTTGATGTTGAGTTTTGGACCAGGATTTACAGCCCAAATGATTTTAATTGAGTTTTAATAAAAGGCATATATTTGATTTGAAATGAAAGATATTACCGATAAACTTCCGTATTCAAAGCCCTTTTTGTTTGTTGATGAAATTCTTCAAATATCTGAAAGTGGAGTCACAGGTTCCTTTTTTTTTGATTCAGATTTAGATTTTTACAAAGGTCATTTCAAAAATAATCCGATAACTCCTGGAGTCATATTAACCGAAACCATGGCACAAATAGGGCTGGTTTGTTTAGGAATTTATTTGATGGGTGATTCTAATTTGGATGTAAAATTTGCATTGACATCATCTGAAATTGATTATTTAAAACCAGTTTTACCAGCCGAGAAAGTAATTGTAATTTCTGAAAAAATATATTTCAGATTTGGAAAATTAAAATGCAAAGTAAAAATGATAAATTCAAACCAAGATGAAGTCTGTAGAGGAACAATTTCTGGAATACTAATTTAGGGATATTCAAAATATTTGATAAAAGGATAATTAATTTTGAAAAAAAGAGTCGTAATAACGGGTTTAGGTGTAGTTGCTCCAAATGGTGTTGGACTTGAAGCGTTTACAAATGCCATTAAAAACGGAATTTCAGGAATAAAACATAATCTTGAATTGGAACGTTTGCAATTTTCATGTCAAATATCGGGGACACCAGAAATTTCTGAAGATTTGAAGCGCAATTATTTTACTGAATTAGAACTGCGAAATTTCAATTCTACCGGCATTTTATATGGCGTTATTGCAGGAATTGATGCTTGGACAGATGCTGAATTGCAACTTGAAAATAATGAAAATCCCGATTGGGAATCGGGTACCATTTTTGGATCAGGAACATCTGGTATCGATAAATTTAGAGAAAGCATTTATAAAATTGATGCTTTTGAGACTAGAAAACTAGGAAGTACAGCTGTTGCTCAAACCATGAATAGTGGTGTAAGTGCCTATCTTGGAGGAAAATTGGGTTTAGGAAATATTGTTTCAACAAATTCTTCTGCTTGTACAACAGGAGCAGAAAGTATCTTGATGGCTTTTGACAGAATACAATTTGGAAAAGCAAAACGAATTTTAGCCGGAAGTACATCAGATTCTGGACCATACATCTGGGGAGGATTTGACGCTATGAAAGTTTGTACTTATAAACACAATACATCACCCGAAAAAGGTTCGCGACCTATGAGTGAAACTGCATCAGGATTTGTGCCCGGAAGTGGAAGTGGAGCTTTGGTTCTTGAAGATTTAGAAACTGCTTTGGCTAGAAAAGCAAAAATTTATTGTGAAGTTTTAGGAGGTAATTTAAATTCTGGTGGTCAACGTGGTTTGGGTACAATGACAGCTCCAAATCCTATTGCAGTTCAAAAATGTATAAGCGATGCATTGCAAAATGCCGGAATTAAAGCTTCTGAAATCGATGCAGTAAACGGACATTTAACGGCAACTTCAAAAGACAGTTTAGAAATCATAAACTGGAGTGAAGCTTTGGGTTTGCAAGGCACGAGTTTTCCATACATAAATTCATTAAAATCGATGGTTGGGCATTGTTTATCAGCATCGGGAAGTATAGAAAGTGTAGCTTCTGTGTTACAAATTAGTCAAAATTTTATTTTCCCAAATATTAATATCGAAGATTTGAAATCAGAAATTAAAGCTATTGTAGACGAAAGTAAAATTCCCAATAAATTAATTGAACGCGAAATAAACATTGTTGCAAAAGCTAGTTTTGGTTTTGGTGATGTAAATGGATGTGTTATTTTTAAAAAATTTGTACCTTAGCATCATGCCAAAGCGTAATTCACCAAAGGATATCAAGGAAATTGAAGATTTAAATCGATTGAACGAAATTATCAATGACAAAAGAAATGCTAAACGTGCCAATGAAAAAAAAACAAGACGCAATAGGCACTATGAAAAGCAATTTATTAAAAATACGTTTACTACACAAATTGAAATCAAACCTGTAATGAATAAATCAGAAATAATCGAACAAGTTAAGATAATTGTAAAACCCTACATAAACAATCAAGAAGCTTTTGAAAATCTTTCTGAAAGCACAGATTTTATTAAAGACCTACAAATAAATTCTGCAAATTTAGTAGATGTTATTTTAGATATTGAAGATTTTTATAAGATAGAAATTGATACTGTTTCTATGGAGCGCATGATTGACGTGAAATCGGCATTAGAAATTATTACAACAAAAGTTTCTGAAAAATGATTGGAAACGATGTAGTAGATTTAGCATTGGCTAAAATTCAAAGCAACTGGAAACGCACAAATTATCTCGATAAAATTTTTACTCCATCAGAACAAAAATTTATTACGGAAAGTTCAAATCAACACGAAGCGGTATGGAGTTTGTGGAGTAAAAAAGAAGCAGTATATAAAGTTGTTATTCAAAATGGAGGAAAACAAGGATATTATCCAAAAAAAATTGAATGTTTAAATCCTGATTTTGATAATGGAATTGTGGTATTTGAAGGTCAAAAATTTAAAACAAATACAAAAATTAAAAATGGTTTTGTTGATACAGTTGCTATAAATTTTAACGATAACTTTGACTTAATAAGGTATTCAAATGATATTAGTAATTTATTTAAAATTGATGGGATTCCTTACTACAAAACGAGTTCAAGATTATATCCGGCTTCAAAAAGTCATCACGGAAAATTCGAGAAAATAGTTTATTTACAAACCAAGTCTGCTTTTTAATTTCAAAAATAAAAGTGCAATAGTAAATGCATCATCAGTGTTAGAAATTCGGTCTGATTTTGGCATTTTAAAAATAGTAGACAAATCGTCTAACGAGAAATTTTTATCATTAATGTCGTTTAATCTTTTATACATTACTTCGATATCCAAAGCTTCGTTTTTAACTCTTCCGCAGCCCAATTTTTCTAAAGCTTCGTTTATCATTTCTATATCAAAATGAATTCTGTGTCCCACTAAAGCCGCGTTTTCTATATATCCTATAAGTTTTTCTAGCGCTTGTGGTTCTGATAGTTTTGGCTGACTACTTTCGAGTAAAAAATCGTTTGAAATTCCATTGTCATGTAAAAATTTATATTGCGGAATCACAACTTCAAAACTATCACCAACAATTATTGTTTCATTTATAACGGCAACCGCCCCGAAGGAAATTATAACATCTTTTTTAGGATTTAAACCAGTCGTTTCAGTGCATAAAACAACATATCGATTCGATTTTTTGTCAAATTTCGATTGATAGTTTTTCCAAAATTCTGGATAATCTTTGTTTAAATTTTTAATCCAATCAAGCATATTTTATGAAAATTGTGTCAGTTGAAATCTGTCTTTAATCATTTCCTCCAATTCTTTCATAGGAGCTAGTGCATTTTTGAGTTTTTCTTTATCTATTTTTGATAATTCTTCTAAATCAATAAATTGTCCTGAACTATCATTTTTTAAACCTTCTAGTGTTCTAAATTTTGATAAAACTAAAAAAGCTTCAGCACAATTGATGTAGGTTTCTGAATGTTTTGGGTCAGTTATTGCAAGTTGTTTATATCTTAAATATGTATTATTGATTCCCTTGATGTTGTTGCTTAAAACAAACATTCTGGCACCATCAATTAAAGGCATCAATGCTCGAGTTTTAATGTCAAATTTACCTTTATTTTCTCCGACTTCCTCAACATTAAATTTCTTAAAAAAATTAAGTGGAGCTGGTTTATTTAAAGTATCATTACCAAGATAATCAAAGAAAAGCACATTATTTTTAGCGTTTTTTAAAATGATTTCAGTAATTGCATCTTCAAGTTTCAACTCGCCAAAAGCCATTTCATAATCAAAAAACACACTGCTTATTTCATTTGAATTCTCTCCAGGAGTATTCATCCAACTGTTATATTGTTTTGTCCAATCGGTCAATGATTTACACCAAAGCAAGTTGCTAGCCATATGAGAATTTGGGCAATAAGGAAAACCAGATTTTTCGAGAGTTGCGTTTGTTTTTTTGGCTAATTTTATAAAATAGTCTTTTACATCTCTGTATTTATCTGCAATGACATCTTCAAAAACTAATATACTATCTTGGTCGGTGAGTAAAAGTTGTTCCTTACGTCCTTGACTTCCAATGCTTAACCACGCAAATCGTGCGGGTGGTGAACCTAAGTCTAAAATAGCTAACTCAACGGCTCGTTTTATAATTGCTAAAGTAATTTCTCCAGCAATATTATTTATATGAACTAATGGAATATTTTTGTTTATAGATGCCTGAATAATTTCTGATAATTTATCTCTAACTTGTTTTAAGTCTTTAGGAGATTGAGAACGTTTTAATTCTTTTAATAATATTCCTGGATTGTTTGCTTGTGCAACGACTAAATCGTGTTCTGAAATTATTCCTTTTATGTCAGATTTATCTGTTCCGTCAAAAGTTACACAAAGGTGAGTTACATCGTGTTTTAGCATTACTAATTGAGCCTCGGCAACTGAAATATTTTCGACAACAGTAATTACAGGAGATGACATAATTTTATCAACAGTATGAGTCATAGGGAATCTTGCTGTTGCAACTTTCGATCTAAAATCAGAGTCGGTAACTATACCAATAGGAAAATTTTGTTCAATAATTAGAGCACTATCTACTAAATTTTCTGTCATTAGTTGTGCAGTTTCTTTTATTGTACTGTTTGAACTTATTTTTAGTGGCGTTTTGTTATAGTTTAACGATTGAAAATAAAGCATATCTGATTGATTATCAGAATAACCAGCAGAGTCTGATAGTAATTTCCCAGAATTTTTGCTATCAGACGGATTTTTTGTGTTTATGGCAAAACTTTCGAGCAAAAAAGTTAAAACTTCTTGATTTTGAGCTACAAAAGGTTTAAAAGTTGTTATTGGAATTGCATAAACAATACTTTCTTCTCGTGCTTTTGCAGTCATTTGATAATTATTTTTTGCAAAAAAAGGTCGAAGTCCAAAAATATCACCTGCATAACATTTGTTCAATAATGTTTCCTCGGCATCTGAAATAATTGTTAGATGAATTACACCAGAAGCTACTACATAAAAGCAATCGTGAAGTTTATCATTAATTTGAAAAAGCGATTTGTGTTTTTCTAAATTAATAACCCGAATTGAGTTTGTAATACTAATTAAATCATCATAAGAAAGAAAATTGAAGGGTTCATATTCTTTCAAAAAGTCGGCGATTCGTTGTGTTATAGCATTACTCATAGTAAATTTATTATTTAAATATAAATTTTAATCAAAAATCAGAACTTAAAATGATTCAAAATCTAAAAGTTTATTGACTTTTAATCTTTAATTATATTGTGATGGGGGATAAATTTTTAAATAAAGTTGATTGTATTTTTCTTTAATAATTTTCCGTTTTAATTTTAAAGTCGGTGTTAATTCTCCTCCATCAATACTCCAAATTGTAGGAGTTAATTCGAAACGTTTAATTTTTTCCCAATTTCCGAATTTCTCGTTAAGTAGTGCTACTTCCTCATTTATTCTTTGAATAACATCTTGGTTTGTTGCTATTTCTTGATTTGTAGTTCCAACTGAAATTTTATGAATTTTACACCACTCCTTTATAAATTCAAAGTTGGGTTGAATCAAAGCTCCAGGCATTTTTTCGCCATCGCCAACAACCATAATTTGTTCTATAAATCGTGATTGTTTCATGGCATTTTCTAAAATTTGTGGTGCTATATATTTTCCTCCCGAAGTTTTAAACATTTCTTTTTTTCTATCGGTAATTTTAAGAAAACCTTCAGAATCAATTTCGCCAATGTCACCTGTATGAAAATATCCATCAATTATTACTTCGTTAGTAAGTTTTTGATCTTTATAATATCCCATCATTACATTTGATCCTTTGCAAAGAATTTCGCCATCATCGGCTATTTTAACTTCTATATTATTGATAACTTTTCCTGCGGTACCAATTTTAAAACCATGATTTCGCATATCATTTACTGAGATAACTGGAGATGTTTCTGTTAATCCGTAACCTTCTACAACAAGTAATTCTGCTGCTGCAAATATTCTGGCTAATCTGGGTTGTAGGGCTGCACTACCGTTTACTATTAGATTTAAATTGCCACCCAGTCCTTCTTTCCATTTGCTAAAGATTAATTTTCGTGCAAGTTTAAGTTTAAGTTCATACCAAAATCCGTTTTTTTGATACGGTTCAAATTGCAATCCTAATGCTATAGCCCAAAAAAATATTTTCTTTTTTAAGCCTGTCAAATCTGTTCCTTTGGCTATAATTTTATCGTATACTTTTTCTATAAGCCTTGGAACACCAGTCATTACATTTGGCTTAACTTCCTTTATATTTTCACTTATTTTTTCAATAGATTCGCCAAAATATATAGAACAACCATAATATTGATAAATGTAAGTCACCATTCGTTCATAAATATGACAAATGGGTAAAAAGCTTAATGCTCTACTTTTTCCCGCAACAAACGGAATTCTACTTGCGCTATCTAACACGTTTGAAACAATATTAATGTGCGATAACATCACTCCTTTTGGCTGTCCTGTAGTACCCGAAGTGTAAATTATAGTAGCCAAATCAGTCGGAAGCACTTGATTTTTTGTATTTTCTACATCAGTTTGATTACTTTCGTCTTTACCAAGCAATAACAATTCATTCCAGTTTTTACAATTTTCGATAGCATCGAAACTGTAAATTTCTTTTAAAGTAGGTACATTATTTTGTATTGATTTTACCTTTTTCAAAATATCAGTATCAGATACAAAACAATATATTGATTCAGAGTGGTTTAAAATAAATTGATAATCATTTTCTGAAATCGTAGGATATATAGGTACATTTTGAGCACCGGTTTGCAAAATTCCAATATCCATAATATGCCATTCTGATCTATTATTTGAGGATATAATTGCAATTTTATCATTCTTTTTAACTCCTAATTTTAAAAGTGCACGAGAAATGGCATTAGCTTTTAAAACATATTCAGATGATGAGGTTTTAATCCACTCACCATTTTGTTTTGTAACTAATGCATCTTCAATATTATAAGTTATCAATTGGTGATATGCAAAATCAAATAATCGAGATATTGTATTCATTAAAATAAATTTTAAACAAATTAGATATTTGTATGCAATGTATAATTAATAAATTACAATTTCAACTTTGAATTTTGATTTTAATTATCAATTATTTGCAAATATTTAGATTGCAAATTAGTTAGAATTGTAAACTTTTAATGCTTCTTTTAAAATTTTCACTGATTTAATCAAATCGTCTTTTTTTAAAACATACGCAATTCTTACTTCATTTAATCCCATATTTGGTGAGGAATAAAATCCAGATGCTGGTGCTACCATTATTGTTTCACCATCACAATCAAAAGATTCTAAGAGCCATTGCGCAAAATCATCTGCGTTCTTAACAGGCAGTTGTGCTATACAGTAAAATGCTCCTTTTGGAATTCCTACTGTTACACCTTCAATTTCATTTAATTCGTTTACTAAAGTGTCTCTTCGTTCTTTATATTCTTTTATAACTTCTGTAAAATAACTTTTTGGGGTGTCTAGTGCTGCTTCACTTGCTATTTGCGCATAAGTAGGAGGACTTAATCTTGCTTGGGCAAATTTCATTGCAGTTGCCATAACTTCTTTATTTTTAGAAACTATACAACCAATTCTAGCACCACACATACTGTAACGTTTTGAAACAGAGTCAATCATAATAGCGTTTTGTTCGATTCCTGGTACATTCATCACAGAATAATGTTTTTCTGTTTCATCATAAATAAATTCCCGATACACTTCATCAGCTATCAAAAAGAGATCATATTTTTTAACCAAGGTTGCAAGTTGCGAAATTTCATGGTTTGAATATAAATATCCAGTCGGATTTCCTGGGTTGCATATTAAAATTGCCTTAGTTTTTGACGTAATTAATTTTTCAAATTCAGAAATTGGAGGCAATGCAAATCCAGTTTCTATAGACGATATTACAGGAACAACTTTGGCTCCAGAGGCAACAGAAAATCCGTTGTAATTTGCATAAAATGGTTCTGGAATAATAATCTCATCATCAACATCCATGATACTTCCCATTGCAAAAAGCAAAGCTTCCGACCCTCCTGTGGTTATTATAATATCTTGAAGATCAATTGGTAAACCTTGGTTTTTATAATAATCTGATAACTTAGTTCTATAACTTTCAAACCCAGCAGAATGACTGTATTCTAAGACTTTAATTTCAGCATTTCTAACCGCATTTAACGCAACTTCGGGAGTTTTTATATCGGGTTGACCTATATTTAAATGATATACTTTATTTCCTTTTTTCTTGGCAATATCTGCAAATGGAACTAATTTTCTAATAGGCGATTCGGGCATATTTTTACCCTTATTTGATACATGTGGCATAGTCGAAATTTTTTTAATGCAAATTTGCAAAATATTATTGTAATTTTTGTGTAAATGAGAATTCTATTGTAAAATTAAATTATTTAAAGCGTAGTTTTTTTTTGAATTTTGATATTTCCAATTTTAAATTTATAACCAGATTATATAAATTGGACTGATAAAATTGTAGATTAAATTTTAAACAATACCTTTGTATGTTGATTTTTGAACACTATGAGATTACACAGAAATTTAGTTTACACCACAATAGATTCATTGAATGCTATTTTTAACGAGGGCGAGTATGCCGATAAAGTGGTAGCTCGAGCTTTAAAAAAAGATAAACGTTGGGGAAGTGCAGACCGAAAGTTTGTTGCAGAAACTATATACGAAATTGTTCGTTGGAAACGCTTATATGCAGAAATTGCAGAAGTTAAGGAACCTTTTGATCGCGATAATATTTGGAGAATGTTTGCAACATGGGCAGTTTTAAGAGGTTATCCTATTCCAGATTGGAGACAGCTAGAAGGTACACCAGAGCGAAAAATTAAAGGACGTTTTGATGAGTTGACAAAAATAAGAACATTGCGAGAATCGATTCCCGACTGGATGGATGAATTAGGTGTAAAAGAGCTGGGTGAAGATTTATGGAGCAAAGAAATAGCGGCGCAAAACAAGCAGGCAAAAGTAATTTTGAGAGTCAATACTTTGAAAATTTCTAAGGAAAAACTTCATGCTTTGTTAATGGATTTGAACATAGAAACCGAATTTATTCAGGACAATAACGATGCTTTAGTTTTAAAAGAACGAGCAAATGTTTTTATGACGGATGCATTTAAAAATGGTTTTTTTGAAGTTCAAGATGCTTCTTCTCAACTAGTAAGTGCATTTTTAGACGTTAAACCAGGAATGCGAGTTGTAGATACTTGTGCAGGTGCTGGAGGAAAAACGTTGCATATTGCCTCACTAATGGAAAATAAAGGACAATTAATTGCTATGGATTTATACGAAAGTAAATTGAATCAATTGAAATTAAGAGCAAAAAGAAACGGAGCTTTTAACATTGAATACAGAGTAATTGATTCAACAAAAATTATTAAAAAATTGCATGAAAAAGCCGATAGAGTTCTTATTGACGCACCTTGCAGTGGTCTTGGAGTTTTAAAAAGAAACCCAGATGCAAAATGGAAATTACAACCAGAATTTATTAATAACATAAAAAAAACTCAGGCAGAGATTTTAGAAAATTATTCAAAAATAGTTAAACCAGGAGGAAAACTTGTTTATTCAACTTGCTCTATTCTGCCATCAGAAAATCAAGATCAAATAAAACATTTTTTGTCTACCGAAACTGGAAAAAGTTTTAATTTTATTAAAGAATCAAAACTTCTTGCATCTGTACACGGATATGACGGTTTTTATATGGCATTATTGGAACGAAAATTAAATTAAACATGAAAAAAATATACACTTTCTTAATCGTATTTTTAATTTCTATCGGATTTTCTCAAGAAAATTTAAAAAACAACTTAGTTGCTATTCCGCCAGTTCCTGGTTATTATGATACTGCAACAGGATCTGGTTATGAATTAAAAACACAGTTGTATAATATTATTAAAAATCATATTGATAGGGGATATAGTGGTCTGTATACTACTTATACTACGTCGGATAAAGATTATTATTTTGAAAATAATGGCACAGTTCTAGACATGTATACAGAAAATCCTTCAGGTACAGATATTTTTGAATATACTTATGGAGGAAGTTTTCCCGATGGAACTCCACATCAAGATAATGGGAGTGGAGGAACCATCGAAGGGCAACATTATAACAGAGAACATTTAATACCGCAATCTGTATTTTTATCGGCGACCCCAATGTATTCTGATGCACATTTTATACCACCGGCAGATAAGTACGTCAATGGTCAACGTGGAGATTTACCTTTCGGAAAAGTTAGTGTAGCTTCTAATACATATAGTAATGGTTCAAAAAAAGGGACTAATTTAAATTCAGGATATTCTGCTGGTTATTCTGGTCAAGTTTTTGAGCCAATAGATGAGTTTAAGGGAGATATAGCTCGAATGATTTTTTATTTTGTAACTCGATATGAAGATTTGGTTGCTAACTGGAATTATCCGATGTTTAATAATACTTCGAATCAAGTTTTTACCTCCAATGCTATTAATATTTTATTGACTTGGAGTATGAATGATCCTGTAAGTCAAAAAGAAATTGATCGAAATTTAGCAGTTTATAACAGGCAAAACAACAGAAATCCATTTATAGATCATCCAGAATACGCCATTTCGATTTGGGGAAATTTGCTTAGTAATTCAAATTATGATAAGTTGGAAACAGTTTCTGTTTATCCTAATCCTTCAGATGATTCAAAAATTAATATCAATAGTGAAATTCAAATTGACTTAATTGAACTAGTTACAATCAATGGGCAAATTATTAAAAACATAAAAAACCCCGAATTTATTTCAAATGAGTTTAGTATTGAAAATATTAATTCAGGGTTTTATTTTTTAAGATTAACTTCAAATAACCAAATTACTGTAAAAAAGGTTATTATTAATTAATTTATAGATTTAAGAGTTTGTCGTATTATTTATTATCATTAAAATAAGAAAAATCATGGTTGTTTTCTAATTTTAATAAAGTTTCATAAATTAATTTTATTACGTTTTCAACATCATCTTGGTGAACCATTTCTACAGTAGTATGCATATATCTGAGTGGTAACGAAATCAATGCTGAAGCTACGCCACCATTGCTGTATGCAAATGCATCAGTGTCTGTACCTGTTGATCTTGAATTAGCATTGCGTTGAAATGGTATGGTATTATTATTAGCAGTATTTATAATAAATTCTCTTAAATTGTTTTGAACTGCTGGTGCGTATGCTATTACAGGACCATTGCCTATTTTTAAATCACCCTCGGTTTTTTTCTCAATCATGGGAGTAGAAGTATCATGACAAACATCAGTAATAATTGCGATATTTGGTTTAATTGTATTTGCAATCATTTCTGCACCACGTAACCCTATTTCTTCTTGTACAGAGTTAACAATGTAAAGTCCAAACGGAAGTGTTTTCTTATTTTCAAATAATAATCTTGCGACTTCAGCTATCATAAATCCACCGATTCTGTTGTCAATTGCTCTGCATACAAATTTATTTTTGTTTAAAATTATAAATTCATCAGGATATGTAATCACACAACCTACATGAACGCCTAGTTCTTCAACTTCTTCTTTGGTTGCGCATCCACAATCTATAAAAATATTACTGATTTTTGCCGATTCCTCATCACCACTTTTTCTGGTATGTATTGCCGGCCAACCAAAAACACCTTTTACAAAACCATTTTTTGTATGGATATTAACTCTCTTTGATGGCGCAATTTGATGATCAGAACCACCATTTCTAATAACATATATTAAACCATTGTCAGTAATGTAATTTACATACCAAGAAATTTCGTCAGAATGTCCTTCAATTATTACTTTAAATTCTGCTTCAGGATTGATTATTCCAACTGCTGTCCCATAAATATCGGTTGTAAATTTATCAACAAATGGTTTTAAATAATCCATCCAAATTTTTTGCCCCATTGTTTCCTGACCAGTTGGAGACGCATTATTTAAATAATTTGATAAAAATTTGATTGATGATTCTTTTAATATAGATTTTGATTTCATAAAATATTTTTTTGCTAAAATATAAATTTGGCATCACAGTTGATATTTATATTGTATATTTTTACAACAAATTTATTTTATATGCATAAGCTATTGTTTTTATATTTTTTGTTAATTTCAAATTCTTTTTTGTTTTGTCAAACAAAATCTGATTCTTTAAAAAAAGACAACTATTCGATAGAGAATGATTCTGTTGTTAATGATACTATTCTTTTGCAAGAAGTTCATATTTTTAAAGAGAAACTTGATCCAGAAGCAAAAAAACAATTTTTATTACTTCAAAATAGAGTTTATGTAACCTATCCTTTTGCAAAAACTGCAGGTGATAGATTAACCATGATGAACAATAATTTACAAAAATTAAAATCCAATAGAGAGAAAAATCGATATTTTAAAATTATTGAGGATTACATGGAGAATGAATTCAAATCAAAATTAAAGAAACTTTCAAGAAAGCAAGGACAAATTTTAGTTAAGCTCATTCATCGCCAAACAGGCATCACGACTTATGATCTTATAAAAGATTATAAAAGTGGATGGAAAGCATTTTGGTCCAATAATACAGCAAAATTATTTGATATTGATTTAAAAAGAAAATATGATCCATTTACAGAAAATGAGGACTATTTAATTGAAACAATTTTAACTCGCGCTTTTGATAATCACAGATTAATAGAACAAAAATCTGCAAATCCAATTGATGCTGAACAACTAAATGACTTTTGGTTGAAAAAAGCTTCTCAGTTAAAAAAATAATAATCTAACTACTTTAAATTATGTTATTATTTCATGATTTATTTTGTTTTTTCTTAAAGAAGATGTTTTCAACAACTAACAACTAATTTTTTTATTCATATTTCTTACTTTTTTCACTATTTATAACAGGAGTTTTTTTTTATTAGATAGTTTTCATATTATTTTTTCGCAGGATTTTGTACAAAAAATTATTAAAAAAAGGTTATAATACATTTGGATATTGTTTAAAAAGCGGTTATATTTGC
>JANXVF010000002.1 GCA_025351785.1 Flavobacterium sp. | reverse complement strand
ATGGTTTTGCTCTTTTGTAGGTACAGATTATTAATGTAAAATTAATTTTCATCAAAAATAACCTTTATTTTAAAGTACAAAAAAAATATTCTGTGAGTATCTATGCTTGCAAAGTAATTAAATCCTGCTTTTTCAATACCTCGTATAGAGTTAGGATTATCTTTTTCAACAATCATAAAAACTTCATCAATATTTTGTTCAATAAGCAATTCTTTTGTGATGTAGTTTAACATTTTTGGATAAATAGAATGTCCTCTGTAAAGCGGATTTGTGTAACAATCACCAATTGCAGGACCAAATTTATCTACAATTTTTAGGAAAAATAATTTTTTATGTAAGGTGCTTTCATGAACTAAAGTTTTCCCATCATACAATTCATATTTTGTTTTAGAGCTTGAAAGTTTTGTTTTTTTTATTTCATAGGTAAAACCCGGCAAAGTCTCAAAATCAGATTTATTGATTTTATAAACTAAAACACTTAAATGTTTAAAATAAAAATATTTCAATTTATTTTTCATAAATAGAATTGCATGCTTAATAACGTTATAAAATACTATTTAGTAGCAAAAAATATCAAATTATTATATCCCTTTAATCTATTATATTTTATATTCTCGGTTTTATAAAATTCTGACAATGATTGAATTTCAATATTTTTAAAACCATTGTCAACTAAATGTTTTCGTAAATCGGACTTAGAGAAATAATATCCATCAAATTCAAAACCATTAAAACCAGTTATTCTACTACCAACTTCTCCCTTTATGAAAGGTTTGAAAACTCTTCTTAAAAAAAAGAATAAAGTTTTTTGAGGTGTACCTACTTGATTATGAACAGCTCCTATAAGGCAACCATTTGGTGCTAGAATATCAAAGCAAGTTTTAAAAATTGTATATCTATCTTCTCTGTCTTTTATGTAAGTTAATATATTATTCATCAAAGTAGTCAATTCAAAACTTGAATTTGAGGCAGAAAATTTTGTTGCATCTGCTACTGCCATCTCAACTTTTTCTGTCAATTCCCACGATTTGATATTTTCAATTCCTTTTTTTATCATATTTGAAGAAATATCTGTGGCAAGAATTTTATTTATAGAAATAAATTTTAACAGCCCATGAATCTCCCTGCCAGTACCACAACCAAAAACTTTGGCATTATTTACAGTAATTTTTTTGTTTACAAAATAATCATTAGCTTTTTTATATAAATAAGCTTCATAATTATTTGTATCAGCAACTGTTTTATCTTGAGAATAAATAATATCATCTTTTTCCCAAAAATCTTTATTTTCAATTTTCATAGCAATGGTTAGTTTTTAATAAAAAACAATATTTTAGCAATATATTTTTTTAATGGTTTGATTTTTTTTTCAAAGGAAAGAAAAAAATTAAACACAACCGAATTTAAAATTAAGTAATATTTTGAATCTTGATATAAAATCGTTTTGGTGTTAAAACTATTTTTAAACTGTTGTACTCCATCAGATCCGCCTAACGAAATATTGTATCCATCACAATTCTCTGCTATTGATAAATTTATTGCTTCCCATTGCAACAAATGTCCTGTAAGTAAATCGGGTTTTTCTTTTTTTGTACCTCCAATAATATAGGTGTAAAAATTTCCAGCTTTAATTAATAATAGTGCTCCTTTTATATCATTTTTATAAAAAACTGCAATAAATTTTGCTTGATTATTTTTTATTAAATTTAATAGTGTTGGTTTAAAACTTTTCCAATCCCTAATAGAGTAATTTGCGTTTTTTGCATTTAACAAGCATAAATCATAACCTAGTTTTATTTCATCAGTTGTTTTTAAATATTTTACAACTTGATTTTTTCTTAAAGAACTTCTAATATCGCGACGAACAGAAGTTTTAAAATCTGCTAAAATTTCGTCCGGATTTGTATAATTTTTTAAATCAATCCAGTTAAGACCATTTGAACTATATACATATTTAAAAAGTTCACCTTTACTAAAATCAGTAAATAGAAATTCATTTTTTAAGTTATAAAGATGATGATTACCAATTTTATTTTCAGAATAAGGATAATTTATCTGACAATAACAACACCTCATTTTTTTTGCCCTTACAGGAATTGCATCAATTAATTTTTTTAAAACTGCTTGATTTTCACTATTTATTTGTGGACCAATGGGAACAATATAAAACTTAAAAAATAAAAATTTAGAAATAATAGCACCATAACCACCAATAATGTTGGCGTTTTCTAATGCTAAACAAATTTCATAATCAAAACCATAACTTTGATAAGAATGTAACCATGACGACAAAACTAAATGACTTCCAATATTATTTTTTGAAATAAATTCATCCCAAAGTTGTAAGTAAAAAGGCTCTTTTGTAAAAATTATTTCCATTAATTTACTATTCGATAAATTATATTTGTTTCGTTTTTTACAAAAATTTGTCCATCATTAGTAACATCTAAAAGTAGTGTTTCAAAAGATTTTAAATAATCTATCAATGAGGATAATGTAGGGTTCCAAATTAAATTTTGCTCAATTTTTTTTGATAAATATTCAAAGTTTTGTTCAACCTCTGGATCAATTATATTGTCATCTAAAAATAATCTTCCTTGATGATACACCATGGGAACTGAAAAATAAGTATGAGCAATAAAAATTCCACATTCAGATTGAAGCAAATCAATATTTTCTTTAGACAATGATTTTTTAAAATCGACCATTTCTAAAGTTTGAAAAATATAAAAATAACTTTTATCTATTTTATGCTTAAATAAAATTGGAGCATATTTAGATAATTTGTATGGTGTATTTTTGTGTTTTTTCCAAAAAATAAGAACTTTTAGTAATGGAATTATAATAGAATATAACGCTTTGAATAGTTTTGGTATAATGCTGATTTGTTTGTTATAAACCAATTTTTTAAAATATGTAGCTGTTTTTTTATAATTTAAAATAATATCTTGGTCAGCATAATAATGAAAAATAATGTTTTTAATAATGAGTTGTAACTTTTTTACAAAACTTAAATTTTTGTTTCCTTTTGTAAAATTTGATAATGTAAAATGATTTGGATTTATTTGATTAATAACTCCGGTCGTGCTTGTCCCTGAATCGATATAATTCCAAAGGGTGGTTATTTTTTTTTCATTTAAAACATTTTCAAAGTAAACATCAGATTTTGAATTATTTTTATATAATGACAAATTATAAGGTTGATAACCATGATCAATCCAGATAGGGCATAAACTCGGAATTTCAAAATTTTCAAAATCGGTAAAACTTTCTTCATCACTTTTTATTGATTGAGATAGCGAATGATAACAAAGTTCATGACCTTCTTTCAGCCATAAATCTAACTCTATTTTATCATTTTGATAGGAAGCATTGTCGTCTCTTTTGGAAAAATGATTCAGAAAAAACCCTTTTGAAATTTTGATGTTGTGTTTTTTAAAAAACTCGCGTTGCAATTTCAAACTTTCTGAAGTGTCAAAATCACAATGATCTGTAAAACAAACAATTGGAGTAAATGGTTTTAAAGATCTACTAAATTCTATAGTATTTTTTGATGCAAATAATAATGTTGGTAATTCTTTAAACATTATTTCTGAAATAGCATCGTCAACAATTTTTTCGTTAGAAATCCCGGTATAAAAAGTCAGTGGTTTTGAATTTCTTGGATTGAATTTCCACAAAAGTTTATTTTCAAAATTTTCGTTAATTTCCCAAATCCCTTGTTGTATATTAGGTTGAATAAATATTCCGTTTTGAAGTTTTAAAATTTTTGGTGTATATTCATTTGCAACGTTACATTTAGAAATAGAAACCCATTTATATTTATGACTTCTGAAAGAAACTATATTTTGATTAAATTCAATTTCAATATCAAAACTATCCGTTTGACTTATAATTGAGCCACAATCAATATTAATTTTATTTGATTTAAACTCAAATTCAACCTTATATTTTTGAGAATCATAAATTAAATGAATTTCTTTTACCATTTTATCTATAATTTATTAGCAATTGTAATACTTCTTCTCCACTGTTGTCCTAACAATTTGTAATATTTATAAGGATTTTTTATTTTTTGAAATTTGTAATATTTAAAAAATAAAATAATTTTGTATCCATCTATTTGTTGTTTTGAATTATTCAATAACTTAAAAAGCATAACTGTAGGTGATGGTTT
>JANXVF010000142.1 GCA_025351785.1 Flavobacterium sp. | reverse complement strand
CAACGTCCCGCAGCTTGGCGATGTGGCGGGTTAAGTAAGCCTAAACTTTCGGTTAAACACTGACTTTGCAAGTACAAAACCAACATTAAATTAAGCCCAAAACCCGACATATTGCCAAACTGCTGTTGTATGCAGGTTATGATTTTTTTTAATTTAATTATGGTAATATTGTTCATATTCCCAAGGAATAGGTCTATGAACATCTGATGTAAACTCCATCCAAAATTTAGTTCCACTTATTCCATCTACACTAACTTCTCCAATTAATATTTTGTCTATTTTATATTTTTGAAGTTTAAATTGTAAATCATAATAATTATGCCAATTATAACCACTTTGAATTACTTCATTTGTGATTGGGTCTAAAATCACACCTCCATCGTCAAAATATACATCTCTACTTGATAAGTAATTTATACAATTACCATTTTTTTTAAAGAAAATGTGTCTAGTTGAATCAGGTAGTCCAAATGTTTTTATTATTCCTCCAACTTCAATAGTATCATTATATGTGCGCCATTCCCACCTAGGCGACTCACTAGGAAAAAAAATATTATTAATATAAACAACAGTAGAAAATCTTGCCAATTCATCAATTCCAAGATTTTGACCACCACAAAAATTTTCATCGTTATTTTGATTATGACAAACATCATTGTCATTACAACAACTGTAAATAGCAACTAAAAATACTAAAAGATAAATATAATTTTTCATAATAATAATATTAACCCCAAAAGCAAGTAAAATTGCTTTTAGGGTTTGTTATTAATTAGTTTTTGTAAATTACTTTTTGGTCAATAAAACCAGATTCGGTTTCTTTTGTAATAATATGATATTCTTGCGACTGCAATAATTCATACAAATTAGGGTCGGATGCTTTTACTTCATCTAATGTTTCATACATTATAAAAGTAGATGCTAAATTAGGTAATGATTTAATATCTCCTTTTATATAAGGTTCAAAACTTGCAAAACAATTAAAACCACCTGATTGATGAATGTCTAGACTTAAAGCAGGTATTCTTACATTAAGTAAATGATTGTTAAGTGAGTAATTGTATTGTATATTTGGTGTTTGGGTTAAGGTTCCGATTGTTGAATTTGAAAATTCGTAAGTTAATCCTTTTTGAAAACGAAGTGTATATGTTGGACAGTTCCAAACATTTGCACCAGTATTTGTGTCGTTTGGAGTGTACGTTTTAGAATATGATGTGGTAGAACTTCCACCTTGTGTGCCTCCAACACCAACTATTGCAAAGGGTTCGTACAAACTATCAGTTCCTTCCGAATTCAATTGATTAGTTAAAAATCCACCGCTTGTATTAGCATCAATAAAAGCTCTCATATAATCCCTTTGCCCTAGTGAAAAACCTGTTCTACATTGATGATAATACGCCATAATATTACTCATTGGTGGATTAAATTGTGTAAGATTAATAGAAGTTCCACAGGTTGCACTTGGTTGATAACCTGGAGTATAAACCGTACAATTTGAATAATATGATGCTCCAGTCCAATATTTAGAAGCAACTCTATCAGGGTTTGTATCTTGTATTAAATCTCCTAATGTATTCCATTGGGAATTATTTAAATTTTCTTCAAGACCACAAACATTATCAGGCACGGTATTATACAGCCCAGTTGTTGAGTCAAGTTGCCATTGTTGATGAGTATGATATAACCCTAAATAATGTCCGACTTCGTGGATTGCTGTGTAATTTTTGAAATCGGATATTGTTGGACTTGTAGTTAAAAATGTTGGCATTAATTCTTTCCTTAATGCAATTACCTTTTTTGAAATTGTATTACCAATAGCCCAAGAATATGTAATACCCGCAGTTCCTGTGCCGCCATTAATTAAATTACAAATATAAATATCAATCCTGTTATTATTTGAAGGATATAATGTTCCAATGTTTGCAGTTGAAATATCTAAATATGATGCATCTGTAACATTATCGAAACCCAAATATTTAAAATAAATATTAGCTTGATTGTAATATAGGTTTAAAGCACCTACTAAATCTAAAGATTTTAGTTCTTGTTCATTAGTTGGAACATTATTTGCGATATAATGCACTTTTACATTAAATACATAATTAGTTAGATTTATAGCAAACTTTGAACTATTTAATTGTGTTGAATTAAATCTAAAAACTGGACCTTCAGGAGATGTGCCACATTCACCTGTTTCATTAGATG
>JANXVF010000118.1 GCA_025351785.1 Flavobacterium sp. | reverse complement strand
GTTTAATTAGGGTTTAGATAATTGATTTGACAATGAAATGCCACGCTATTGCGTGGCATTTCTATTTAAAAATATCAATTATTATAGGCTTTGGTCTAAAATGTATATTTATTTTTTAAACCACATAGAGCCATAGATTATTCTTCTGAATAAGAAAATTTTAGAAATATATTTTTTCACATAGCTATCAATTCTATATAAAGCGAAGCTCTTTTAAAGGATATTTTTCTATGTTTCTTTGTGGTTACATATATTTATTAGGCTAAAGCCTAAATTTTTTATAAAAATTACTTTTTAATTACAGTTTGTAAAACAGATAACAAAACATAAGAGATAATAATAATTGGAACTGCAATAAATTGTAAAATCAAGATTAAAATTACCGAAAATATCATAAAACAAAGTTGTAAACTATATTTTCTAACACTAAAATCTTTAATTTTTAAAGCAAATAATGGAATTTCAGCATTCATAACATAGGTGCTCAAGAAAATTATTAAAATCAAAATCCATTTGTTAGTAAATAACTCGATACCAATTACAGAATCATTTAATACCAAAGGTAAACTTAATATAAACAGGGCATTTGCAGGAGTTGGTAACCCAATAAAGGAATCTGTTTGACGATTATCAATATTAAAATTTGCTAATCGATAACAAGCTCCTAGCGTAATTATAAATCCAAGTAAGCAAAACCAAAAATCACCATTTGTAAGCTCAAAATTTTGCAAATTGACAGCATTTTTCAACATAAAAAATAGCACTGCACCAGGAACCAAACCACTTGTAATCATATCTGCAAGTGAATCTAACTGCAAACCCAAAGGTGATGAAACATTAAAAAGTCTGGCAAAAAAACCATCAAAAAAATCTAAAAAAATTCCTAAACAAACAAAGGTAAAAGCTAAAATATGATTTCCATTAAAAACAAATACTAATGCTATACAACCACAAAAAAGATTTAAAAGTGTTATTAAATTTGGAATATGTTTTTTGATGTACATAGAATCTTTAATTAAAGTAATACAAATCTAATACAATATCTTAAAGCGAACTGCGTTTTTTATTATAGAATTTTGTTGGATATTTGTAAAAATAATTTGCTTTGAAAAGATTTGTATTTTTTATTTTAATTTTTATACTTCAAAACTCTTATAGTCAATCGGTTAGAAAATATTCAAATGAATTTATGAATATTGGTGTAGATGCAGCAGCATTAGGAATGTCAAATGCAGTTGTTGCTAATACTGGTGATGTAAATTCTGGATATTGGAACCCCGCAGGATTATTAAATCTTGAAGATAGTCAAGTTTCATTTATGCATGCAAGTTATTTTGCTAACATTGCTCAATACGATTATGTTGCTTATGCAAAACCCATTGATGATCGAAGTGCTTGGGGAATTTCTATGATTCGTTTTGGGGTTGATGATATTTTAAATACAACTGAACTTATTGATAGCCAAGGAAATATAGATTATAATAGAATCAGTAAATTTTCAACAGCCGATTATGGTTTGACATTATCTTATGGAAGAAAATTACAAGTACCAGGTTTTCAATATGGTGTTAATGCAAAAGTAATTCGACGAGTAATCGGGAAATTTGCAAGTTCGTGGGGTTTTGGTTTTGATTTTGGATTACAATTTGAGCGTAACGACTGGAAATTTGGTTTAATGTTTCGAGATATTACCACTACATATAATGTTTGGAGTATAAACGAAAAAGAATACACTAAAATTAAAGATGCCATACCAGGTCAAAATCAAACTTTACCCGAAAGTACTGAAATTACTCCACCAAAAGCACAATTAGGAATGTCAAAAAAGTTTGAATTTCACAACGAAACATCGCTTTTAGCTTCTGGAAATTTAAATCTGCAATTTGCCAAAACAAACGATATTTTTGCAACTAGTTTTGTAAGTATCGATCCCGCTTTGGGGTTTGAATACGGATATACTGATTTAGTTTTTCTTCGTTTAGGAGTTGGTAATTTTCAGAATGTTACACAAATAGATAACACCAAAAAAATTGGATTTCAGCCTAACGTAGGACTCGGATTTAAATATAAAGGAATACAGATTGATTATGCACTTACCGATTTAGGAAATCAAAGTGCTGCATTATACTCAAATATATTTTCAGTAAAAATTGACTTAAGTATTTTTAGATAAACCACTTATGATAAAAAAAATACTCTTTACAATATCAATTCTATATACATTTAGTTCATTTTGTCAGAATATTTCATTGTCAAAAAATGCTTTGGTTAGTATTTTTACCTGTGGGAGTGGCGAAGAACTTTATACAACATTTGGACATACAGCAATTCGTGTGAAAGACTCTATAAATAATCTTGATATTGTCTATAATTATGGCGCTTTTGATTTTATGGAGGGTAATTTTTATGCAAAATTTGTAAAAGGAGATTTAAATTATTTTATCAATGCAAGTTCTTTTGACGATTTTATTGTAGAATATCAACAAGAAAATCGAGAAGTCGTCGAGCAAACATTAGATTTTTCGATACAAGAGAAACAACAAATTTTTGATAAACTTAATGCATCACTTTTTTCGGACGACCGGTATTACAACTACAAATTTATTGATAGAAACTGCACTACAATGGTAGTTGAAAAAATAAATACAATCAAAGGAAGTAATGTAATAAAAAAAACAGATGACACCTCTATTTCCTACCGAAAAGTACTTTACCCTTATTTTGAAAATCATTTTTGGTATAAACTTGGAATAAATATAATTTTTGGTGCTAAAGTTGATCAAGATGCGACAAAATTATTTTTACCAATCGAACTTTTACACAGCCTTACTAAATGTAAAATTTTGGGAAAATCATTTGTATTAAAACAAGAAACAATAGTAAATGCATCAACAGTAAAACCATCTTTTTCATTTGTAAATAGTATTTATTTTGTTATTTTGATTTTATTTTTAATAGCTGTTAGCAATAATCGAATTATATTTTTTTCATATCTATTTTTGTTAGGAGTATTAGGAATTTTCTTTTCGTTAGTTGGTTTTTATTCATTTCACAAGGAGTTATTATGGAACTATAATATATTATTATTCAACCCATTATATATTATTCTTCCGTTTTTAAAAAATAACAGCTTTCGAAAAAATATGATTTATTTCCTTGGTTTCTTACATTTTATTTATTTAATTGTGTTATTCAACAAGCCACATTTAATTTTAATGATTCCCTTTATAATTTCAACATTTTATATTTTATATTTTATAAAAATAAATAGTCCTAAACACCATTAAAATTTGTAACAAACATTAAAATTTGTTTACTAACTTATATATGAGCAAGAGTTTAGAGAAATCTTTTGTGGTACAGTTAAAACAAAATCAGAACATAATTCACAAAATTTGTAGATTATACACTTCTGATAGTGATTCTCATAAAGATTTGTTTCAAGAAATTACAATTCAGCTCTGGAAGGCATTTCCTAAATTTCGCGGTGATTCAAAATTTTCAACTTGGGCTTATCGAGTTGCGTTAAACACCGCAATAACATTATATAGAAAAAGCACTCGAAATATTAAAACTGTTGAATATGAAAAACACAGTTTTTTTATATCTCAAGAAGATTACAATTCTGATGAGGAAGAACAACTAAAACTAATGTATAAAGCTGTACACCAGTTAAATGACATTGAGAAAGCATTGATTTTTATGTATCTAGAAGATAAAGATTATACAGAAATTTCAGAAACTTTAGGAATTACAGAAGTTAATGCGCGAGTAAAAATGAATAGAATAAAAGGAAAATTAAAAAAAATATTAAATCCGTAAAATGAGTATGGAAGAGTTGGATTTATTAAAGAAAGATTGGAAACGAAATGAAAATACGTTTCATCAAATTTCTGAAGATACACTATCTAAAATGATACATAAAAAATCATCATCTATTGTAAAATGGATATTGATTATTAGTATTTTAGAGGTTTCGGTGTGGACTTTGTTAAGTATTTGCTTTGATAGTGATGCAACTTTGAAAAAAATTTTTACTAATGAAATTTTATTTTACATCAAACTATTTAATATCCTAAATTATGTTGTGATTGCTATTTTTATAGGATTATTTTATAAAAATTATCGAGCAATTTCTGTTTTAAAATCGACTAAACAGATGATGAGTGATATTATAAAAACTCGCAAAACAGTACAATATTACGTATGGTATAATCTAGGAATGATTGCAATTAGCATGACAGCTGTATTTATTTTAGTATTTAATTTAAATCCTCAAATTCATAAATTGAATTTAACCTCAGGTGCATTTGCTATTATAATTTTAATTTGTCTTTTGGCAGTTGTAATATTTGTTGTCATTTTTTGGTTATTGTATAGATTGCTTTATGGAATATTACTTCGAAAACTAAACCGAAATTATAATGAATTGAAAAAAATTGATTTATAAATTAATATTCCCATTTTCTTAATTTATTGAGTCTATTTTGTTCTTCAATTTCTGCTGCAGGTATCACTTTTAACATTGATGGATGTTGATCTATTGCATATTCAACTTTTTCTACAATTTCATCTATGGTATCATTTTCATAATCTATTTGTAAAGGTTTTTTAATAATAAATGATTGAAGTATTCCTTTCTTTTTTATTCGAAGTCCCTTTTTATCAAACGATCTACGAAATCCATCAATAACAATTGGTATTACAATGGGTTTATATTGTTTTATAATATGTGCGGTTCCTTTTCGTACAGGCTTAAAAGACTTGGTAGTTCCCTGTGGAAATGTAATTACCCATCCATCATTTAGTGCAATTTTGATGTTTTCGGTATCGTTTGGATTTACTTCTTTTTTCTGAGTTACATCTTTGCCCTTTTCGCGCCACGTTCGTTCAACAGAAATTGCTCCGGCATAGGCAAATATTTTAGTCAATAATCCAGACTCCATCGTTTCTTTTGCAGCAACATAATATACATTTAATTTAGGGCTCCATAAATAACCAACATTTTTAATAGTATCTTCTCTACCCGATAAACTTGCGTTAAAAACATGAAACATTGCAACAACATCGGCAAAATAGGTTTGGTGATTAGAAATAAATAACACATTATTATCTGGCAAAGCTCTTAAAATTTCAGAGCCCTCAATTTCCAATTCATTAAAACCACGATAACGACGATGGGTTAAAATTCCAAGAATTCTAATTAACCACTTTTTTATAAAAAGGATATGTCCAAAAGGATTTCTTTTAAATAATCCCATAACTACAACTATTTTTAATTTCAAAAATACAAAATTAGAAGTTTAAAAAACCTTTTTTAAAGTATCTTTTAATTCGCTTAACATCATAGCAGTTGCACCCCAAACTATATGATTTTCAATTTGGAAAGCAGGAACATCTGCAGATTTTGAATAAGAAGTTTCAATATTTTTAACCACAATTATTGAATCATCTAATAATGATGACAATGGAAATTCAATTATCGAGGCAACTTCATCAGCTTGAATTTTGAAGGATAAATTAAATTTTGCTACCCCAAGAAACGGATATACTAAAAAATTACTAGGAGGAATATAAACTTCTGTAAATGAGCGAATAACTTCGATTTCTGATTGATGAACTCCGATTTCTTCAAAAGTTTCTCGCAATGCTGTAGCTTCATAATTTACATCAGAAGGTTCCATTTTACCTCCTGGAAATGCAATTTGAGATGAATGAACTCCAGGGTATGAATTTCTAACAATTAATGCTAAGTTAGTAATTTTGTTTTTTGGGTAAAATAACATCATTACCGCTGCAATTCTCGCTTCTTTAATTTTATCTTTAGACTCATCTATTAGCCTAATTCGTTCTAGTGGAGCCATTTTTGAATGAGAACTTAAAGCCGGTAAATTGCAGTTTTTTATTGAATGGATAGATTTTAAAAAATCATCAAACAGCATCACATCATTAAAATTAAAAATTATATTTTATAAATTTACAAAAATAAAATAGTTTTCCAAAAAATAATTAATGTACACAAGAGCTGAAGTTTCAAAATTAAAAAATGATTTTTGGGTAGAATTTTCAATAAGTTATCCCAAGAAATGGATTTTGTATGACACAAAAATAAAAGATGTTGCTTTTAAATTTTATATCGATACTAAAGTTGCTCAAGTTCAACTTAACATTGAATCTAATAGTGAAGAAAAACGAAAAATATATTTTGAAAAAATAGAGTCTTTAAAAACAATTTTGAAAGATGAATATCTCCCAGAGGTAGTTTTTGAAAGGAATTTTTATTTGCCAACAAGTAAAATTATTAGTAGAATATATTCAGAGAAACCAAACGTAAGTTTAAACAACAAGAATAACTGGGATGAAATTTTCAAATTTTTCTACCAATCGATGTCTAACTTCGAACTATTTTTTTATGAATATGGAGACTATATTAGAGATTTAGAAACTAATATTTAAAAAAATCCATTCTTAAGAGGAATGGATTTTAACTTTATTTTTAAGCATCTAAATCGACCTTAGTTGCATCCGCAATTTTTTTATAGGTACCGTTTACAAGTTTTTCTCTTATAATTTCAAATGCTTTGAGCGTTTCTTCAATATCTGATAAAGTGTGCGATGCCGTAGGAATCATTCTCAATAAAATTATGCCTTTTGGTATCACAGGATATATAACAATTGACAAAAATATACCATAGTTTTCTCTCAAATCGTTAACCATAACCATAGCTTCTGGCACGCTTCCTTCGAGGTAAACTGGAGTTACACAAGTATTAGTATCACCAATATTAAAACCTTTTTCACGTAATCCGTTTTGCAAAGCATTAACATTTTCCCAAAGTTTATCTTTCAATTCTGGGTGATTTTTAAGCAATTCTAGTCGCTTTAATGCTCCAACGGTTTGAATCATTGGTAATGATTTTGCAAACATTTGAGATCTTAAATTATATTTTAAATAATCTATAATATCTTTATCTGCAGCTATAAAAGCGCCAATACTAGCCATCGATTTTGCAAATGTTGAAAAATATACATCAATCTGATCTTGACAATTTTGCTCCTCACCTGCTCCAGCACCAGTTTTTCCTAATGTCCCAAATCCGTGAGCATCGTCAACTAATAATCTGAAATTATATTTTTGTTTTAAGGCAACAATTTCTTTTAATTTTCCTTGTTGACCACGCATCCCAAAAACACCTTCGGTAATAAACAAAATTCCACCACCTGTTTCGGTAGCCATTTTAGTGGCACGTTGCAGGTTTTTTTCCATACTTTCCAAATCGTTGTGACGGTATGTAAATCGTTTTCCCATGTGTAAACGCACTCCATCAATTATGCAAGCATGAGCATCAACATCATAAACAATAATATCATTTTTAGTAACTAGTGCATCAATTGTTGACATAATGCCTTGGTAACCAAAATTCAATAAATAAGCCGCTTCTTTATGAACAAAACTTGCCAATTCATTTTCTAATTGTTCATGAAAATCGGTATGACCGCTCATCATTCTTGCACCCATTGGGTATGCTGCACCATATTTTAGAGCTGCATCCGAGTCAGCTTTTCTAACTTCGGGATGGTTTGCAAGTCCTAAATAATCATTTATACTCCAATTTAAAATATTTTTCCCCTTAAACTGCATTCTAGGTCCTAATTCTCCCTCAAGTTTTGGAAAAACAAAATATCCTTCGGCCTGTGAAGCCCATTTTCCCAATGGACCTTTATTATTTTGTATTCTTTCAAATAAATCTTTTACCATAACAGTTTATGCTTTTTTATAAGTTGCAAAATTAATAATAAAAATAGTATAATTGGTTTTTTAATTATAAATAAAGTTTTGAAATTTAATTTTTATGAAGTATTTTTCGGACAAAATAATTCAATCTTTAAATATAAACCAATCCTATATAATTACAATTAGAATCAAAATATTTATGAATAAAATTTTACTCCTACTCGTTATTGTTTTATCAAGTTGTACTTCGATTAAAAATCAAAACAAACACATAAATGATTTACTACCTGCAGAAAAATTACTCTCGGATGTAAATTTTATTCATAAAAAATTAATCAAAATGCATCCTGATTTATATTGGTATATTTCAAAAAAAGAGTTAGATTTTAAATTTGATAGTATAAAAACCACAATTACAAAGCCAATAACGAGTTATGATTTCTACAAAAAAATTACACCTGTTTTACTTTCTATAAGGCAAGGTCACATGACTATACAACCCCAAGTAAAACAGTTTTCGAAGACAGAAGGTTTAGCTTTATCAAAAAAAGGGGTAGGTCCTTTATCGCAGTTTGAATTAGAATGTTTTGATAATAAACTTATTATAACAAAAAACAAATCATATAATAAATCGATAAGTGTAGGTACTGAAATTACCGCTATAAATGGAGAAAATGCATTTTCAATAATTGACAGATATAAAAAACTTTTTACCTCAGATGGTTTTAATACTACTTTTAAAAATAACCGCGTTGGTAGAAATTTTGGATTATTTTATACATACGAAAACGGAATTAAAGATAGTTTAAACTATAATTTTAAAAAAAACGACTCCATAAAATTAATCACAATTTTGAGAAAAGTAGTTGATACTACATCTAAAAATAAAAAGAAAACTATAAAACTCACTTTTAATGAAAAAAAGAAAAAGAAAATTTTAGCTAAATTATTAGAAAAAAGAAAAAATATTTATGGCTACAATAACACATTAAAAATTTATAACAGAAATTTAAAATTTATAGAAAAAGATAGTGCCGTCGCTTTAATGAAAATAAACGGATTTCAAATAGGCGATTATGAAAAATTTTATAAAGAAAGCTTTGAGAAAATAAAAAAATTTAATTCTAAAACTTTAATAATAGATTTAAGGAATAATGGAGGCGGACGATTAAGTGAAATTGCAGATTTATATTCTTACTTATCAGATGCTGATTTTATTTTTTCAGATAAAACAGAGGTTACTTCAAAAACAAGTTTGTTTAGGGCTGACTATTTCAAAGGCGTAAATATTCCTAATAAGATTATTCGATTGATAGTTTCCCCTATTTATGCGGGATTTATATATTTTAGTGTTCATAAGAGCGATAGCGGTTCTTATTATTATTCGACTGGCGATGATAAAATTCAAAAAATTAAGCCTAATTCTTTTAAAGGTAAAATATATGTACTTATAAATGGGGGAAGTTTCTCTGCTTCGAGTATAATTTCGTCAAATTTAAAAGGTTCGAAAAGAGCTTATTTTGTAGGAGAGGAAACAGGCGGAGCATATAATGGCTGTGTTGCTGGTAGAATGCCAATAGTAAAATTACCAAATTCTAAAATTAAAGTTCGGGTTGGATTAATGAAAATTGTACCATTTTATAAAAGTAAAGTTCTAGGACGTGGTATATTTCCAGACAAAGAAATTATTCCGACAATACAAGACAGAATTCTGGGAGTAGATCCAGAATTAGAATGGATATTGAACGATTGTAAAACTATTAACTGATATAAAATTATCCTTTACTAAATTGTAAATTATTTATGCTAAAAAAAAATCCAAAACATATTAATTGCAAAATACAATTAAATTCTTGTGTAAATAACCAAAAAATAGATTTGAGTTACAGATAGAAAAATCAAATTTATCTTGCTATAGTCTAATAATTATATTGAAACACAAAGAAACATAGAAGATAAAATTATTAAAAGAGCTTTGCTTTATATAGAATTCATAGCTATGTGAAAAAATAAATTTTTATTTTATTCTTATTCAGAAGAATAATCTATCCTTCTATGTGTTTAAAATTAAATATACATTTTAGACCAAAGCCATTTATTTTAATTTTTTGTTACTTTTGTTAGTATTTGTTGAGAAAATTGTAATTTTACAATCACTGAAATTATAGTTTACTTTCAATAATTTTATAACCTACATTTAATTATAATTATATAAACTTTAAAAAAATAAAATAAGTATGCAATTGGAACCAATGAAACAAATCAGAGTTTACCCCAATGAAGAATTCAGAGAAATAGCAGTTGAGCATAAACTTAAACTTAAGTATGCTATTTCAAACAAAGGAAGATTAATCAGTTTTGTTGATGATATAAAATTTGGAAGAGAATTGAAAGGCGGTACAGCCGATGGTTATAGACTTTTTAAATACAAAATATTTAAAGACGGTAAAATTTATAATAAACATATCTTTTTTTCAAAATTAATAGCTGAATTTTTTGTCCCAAAAACAGCAGAAAATCAAACTTTTGTATTGCATTTAGATAGAAAACGAGACAATGATGACTACAGAAATTTGAAATGGGCAACTAGAGAAGAAATGATTGATTTTTCAAATAAAAGTCCAAGTGTAATTAATGCTCGAAAAAAATTAATAGAACACAATTTAAATGCAAATGGAAGAAAATTGACTGTTACCAAAGTTATGTTAATCAAAAAAATATTATCAAAGTCGGAACAAACAACCCGATTAAAAATGATTGCAAAACAATTTGGGGTGAGCGAAATGCAAATTAGGAGAATTAAAAGTGGAGAAAACTGGAGCCAAGTAAAAGTATAACCCATACTATTTTGTAAATTAAATTTTGCAATTTTTTTTAGTTGAGCCACCTAATAATTTATACACTTTACACACTCTAAGCAATTTAAAGATATTTTTTTATGAAATTATTTAATTTCTTACTATATATTCATATTGCTTCTGGCATTGTAAGTTTACTTTTAGGAATATTCATATTATTAGAAAAAAAAGGAAATACAAAACACAAAAAATTTGGAATTTTCTATTTTTACTCTATGTTATTGGCAGCAATAATTTCTTTTCCTTTAAGTTATTTACATCCAAATTATTTCCTGTTTATAGTAGGAGTTTTTACTTCTTACATGTTATTAACTGGTAAAAGGTCTTTAAAATTAAAAGAAGTTTCAGATGTAAAAAAAATTGATTGGATACTTACACTTACCATGTTTCTGTTTGGGATTGTATTTGTAAGTTTTGGCCTTTATCAACTAATTAATTTTAACACATTTGGAGTTGTATTTTTAGTTTTTGGTAGTATCAGTATTTTATTTGTTTGGCGAGATTTCGGCAATTATCGAGGCAAATCTCGGTACAAAAATTTTGGGTTAACTACACATATACAAAGAATGATAGGTAGTTATATTGCTACTGTTACAGCTTTTTTGGTAGTTAATAATACTATTTTACCTGATACAATTGCATGGTTATTACCAACTGTACTATTAGTGCCTTTAATTATAAAATGGGTAAAAAAATATCATGTTAAAGCATAAAACAAGATTATTCTAAACTTGCACCTCTTATAATTTTTCCTGTTCCAGTTTCTTTAAATTTCGGGACAAAAATAATATCTTTTGGTTTTTCATATTTGTCTAAATTATCAAATATAGAATTATCAACTTCATAAGGTTTGCCTTCTATAACAAGAATAACTTTATCACCCAATATTTTATCTTCAACAGATGAAATAAAATACCGCTGTTCTATTTTTCTTGCTAATTTTTCTTCTATTTGTTCTGGTATTAATTTAATGCCTCCACTGTTTATAACATTATCTATTCTGCCAAAAAATATAAATTGATTTTCATTAACCAATTCAACAATATCGTTAGTTTCTATTACTTCATCGCTTATTCTAGGCGCGTGAATGACTAAACAATTTTGATCGTCATATGATATTGTAACATTTGGCAAAACAGTAAAAGCCTTTTCTCCTACTCGTTTTGCAGCGATATGAGAAATAGTTTCAGTCATGCCATAAGTTTCAAATACTTGAGTTGGCAATTTAGCCAATTGACTTGCTAAACTTGCATTTATTTTTGCTCCTCCAACTATTAGTTTCTTTACTTTTTTAAGTTCATTTAATGAATTTTGAGCTTGAATAGGTACCATCGCAACAAAATCATAATCATAATCGTTATTTGATAATGGATGAGAACTTGGCGCAACAAATTCTAAATCTAAACCTAAAATCATAGCTCTAACTAACATCATTTTTCCCGCAACATATTTTACTGGTAAACAATGTAATGCTTTATTTCCTGCAGCAAGTTCAAAAAAATCGCCAGTTGCTAGAGCAGAATTTACCATTGCTTGTTTGTCAACACGAATTATCTTTGGTATTCCTGTCGATCCCGAAGTGTGCATTTCGATATATGATTTTGGATCAAACCAATCTAATAAAAAATCGCCAACAGGTTTCTCAAAATCTTCTCCTTCTTTTATAAAACTATATGCAACACGACATAAATCTTCACGATTTAAATGAAAACCATTTAGCTTAAATAAATTGTGAACGTTTTCATAGGTTGGATTATTCATATTTTTGTGTAGATAAAATGTTAATAGTAGTTATTTTTCCTGTCAATTTTTCTTTCCAATCTGTCCAGCCATACTTTTTGCTAAAAACGAAAAGTAACATTGGAAATATTACAAACACTGGAAACAAAACTTCATATCCTGCAGTTGGGTTTGACACATCTTTAAATACTGCATTAGTTTGAAAAACCGACCAATCTGAAGTTACCAGTAGTGCACCAATTAAATTATTTGATGCATGAAATCCTAATGAAAGTTCTAATCCTTCATCCATTAATGCCAATATTCCTAAAAAAAAGCCAGTTCCTATGTAATAAATCATAATGATATAACCCATTTTTTCAACTTCTGGATTTGCAATATGCATACCCCCAAAAATTAATGAAG
Source organism: Flavobacterium sp. (assembly GCA_025351785.1). GTDB lineage: Bacteria > Bacteroidota > Bacteroidia > Flavobacteriales > Flavobacteriaceae > Flavobacterium. The sequence continues at coordinate 100,111 of JANXVF010000118.1, read as the reverse complement.
TCATTACTAAAGGAAACCATTTGTTTTTAGATAAATTTCCGAAACCTTGCATCAAATAACCTCGAAAAACATATTCTTCTGTACTAGTTTGAATCGGAATAAAAAGCGTAGCAACAACAAATAATATTAAAAATGGAACTAAATGAAAATTGAATATATAATCCTTTGGACTACTATAATAATCATAAAGTGTGAAAATTAAACTGAGTACAGACCAAATTATAAAAGAGAATAATATCCTATTCCAATCTACTTTTTGCCTTGATGTAGTTACTAATAAAAATGGTTGTTTGTGAAATTTAACAACTACAAAATATAAAGCTAAAAGACCAAAACCAAAAGAAATTAAAATTAAAAAAAGAGTAAAATTTGAATCTAAATAAGTCATTATCTGATTTTGACTTGAAGGAAACGGTTTACCTTTTAAAACCGATTTTATTGCAATAGCAACTAGCAGTGGTATCGTCCCTATTTGTGATGCAAAAAATGTAACAAACGAACCCAAAAGATATTTCCAAAATTTATTATCTGTTTTAAACCCTTGTTCTATAAACATTACAGCATTTTTTTATGTACGAATTTACATTTTTTATTGTAATTACCAAAAATTAAAGCTTGATTTTAATCGCCATCTTATGTTAAATCAATATTAAATTTTATGAAAATAATTCTTTTAACAAACCTTTGGGAAAACACATTTAAACGATTGTTTAGTTTTGCTTCGGAATTAAAATTCAAAAAAAATCAATGAAAAAAATTAAATTAATAGCTACAGTATGTCTTTTGCTGAATTCATTATTGAATTATTCTCAAGAGAATTCAGAACAGAAAAAAATTAAAATCACTGGTAAAATTGTAGAAAAAGGAACAAATCAGCCTTTAGAATATGCAACAATATCTTTAGTAAATACTAAAAATCCAAAAATAATTACTGGTGCTATAACAAATGATAAAGGAGAATTTAGTGTCGACGCTTTTCCTGGAGTTTACAACATAAAAGCAGAATTTATCTCATTTAAACCGTTAACTATTAATAATAAAGTACTTAAGGGAGATACAAATATTGGTTTTATTTATTTAGAACTTGATGCAACTCAACTAAAAGAAGTTGTAATAAAAACTCAGAAAGCTACAGTTGAAATCAAATTAGATAAAAAAATATATAATGTAGGTCAAGATGCCACTGCAAAAGGCGGTACTGCAAGTGATGTACTTGATAATGTTCCATCAGTTACAGTTGATGGAGACGGAAATGTAAGTCTTCGTGGAAATGATAATGTAAAAATTTTAATTGATGGCAGACCTTCAAATGCGATAAATATTGCTGATGCTCTAAAAACTATTTCGGCAGATGCATTAGATAAAGTTGAAGTTATCACAAATCCATCTTCACGGTATGATGCTGAAGGCGGTGCCGGAATTATTAATATTATTCTAAAAAAAGGTAAAAATCAGGGTTTGAATGGTGTTTTTATTGGCACAGTTGGTGATCCTAAAAATTATGGAATTAACGGAACTGTAAATTTTAAAAGCGAAAATTTTAATCTCTTTACAGGAATTGGTTACAGTGATGCAAAAGGTCCAGGGAAATCACTCACAAATTCAAATTATTTAAATCCTGATGGATCAATTTATAAATCGATAAATGAAAGATTAGACAGAATTAGAGGACGACAAGGTTATAATTACAGTTTTGGGGTTGATTGGTATTTAGATAAATCATTAACATGGACCAATGCATTTAATTTCAGAAAAAACGATGGGAATAATCCAGAAAATAATGTTTTGTATAACTACGAACCTAACAATACATTTATACAAAACAGATATAATGACCAGTTTACAAAAACTCGCGATATTGAATATACTTCAAATTTGACTAAAAATTTCAAAAAAGATGGACACAAATTAACCTTTGATTTTGCTGTTACTAAAAATTTTGATAATGATTTTTCCACAATAACTAACTCTTATGCTGGTTCATTAAATAGCAATACAAAAGAATCTGTAGTAAATTTAGAAACTCAAAATAGAAATTTGTTTCAAACAGATTACGTACTTCCAATAGGAAAAAATAGCCAATTTGAAGCAGGATATAAAGGGGATTTTAATGAGTTATTAGTAGATTATCGAGTTGGAAGTTATGATGCCAGTGGCAATTATACTCCCTATCCAACTTACACAAATGTTTTTCAATATAAAGAAAAAATAAATGCTTTATACTCACAATTTGGATCTAAGATTTCAAAATTTTCATACCTTTTAGGAATACGTTATGAAGATACAAATTTGAATATCAATTTGTTATCTACAAACAACTTCAATACTAAAAAATACAATAATTTCTTTCCGAGCGCTTTTTTAACTTACGAAATTAGTGACGAAAGTTCATTATCATTAAATTACAGTAAGCGAATTTCTAGACCTAGAAACCGTTTCATATCTCCTTTTTCAAATTATAGTAGCAATATTAATATTTTTCAGGGTAATCCCGATATTAATCCGTCTTTTACAGACGCGATTGATTTAGGTTATTTACACCGTTGGAAAAAAATTACATTAACAACTTCATTGTATTATAACAAAACAAAAAACTTTTTTCAATTTATTCGTCGTCCAAACGGAGAAACCGTTTCTGCTATTGTAAACGGACAGTTGGTTGATACTCCAGTTTATTTATCAACCCCAGTAAATTTGGATAAAGATGAGAGAATTGGGTTTGAATTTAATTTAAATTATACACCCGTTAAATGGTGGAAATTAAATGGTAGTTTCAACTTTTTTCAAAGTAAGGTTCAAGGAAACTATCAATACATTCTTAATGGAACTACCGATGTAATTGTAAAAGATGGTAGCGCAAATGCAACTAGCTGGTTTACTAAATTTTCATCAAGAATTACATTGCCTTTTAAAATTGATTGGCAAACTAACGGAACATATAATGCACCTCAAAATAATTCACAAGGAAAATCGTTAGGCGTTTATGGTGTAAACATGGCTTTTAGTAAAGATATATTGAAAGATAAAGCTACACTATCTTTAAATATTAACGACTTGTTTAATTCAAGAAAGCGAATTAGTCAAACAAATTTGCCTACGTTAGATTCGTATAGCGAGAACCAATTTCGTGTAAGACAAATCAATTTTTCATTTACTTATAGATTTAATAAACAAAAAACTGATAGAGAAAAGGCTAAAAAACAAAATCCAGACGGAAATGATGGTGGAGATTTTCAGGGATAATTAATTTATAAATTTAATAAAAAAAGGAACTCACTTAAAAATGAGTTCCTTTTTTTATAAACAGAAATAAAATTATTTAGCTTGTTCTGATAATTTTTTTGCCTTTTTCTCTTTATAAATTTCAAATAAAGCACCACCGATCCAATAAGGAACAAAATGAACTAAAAAAATCATTAACCAAAATCCTATTGTTAGAATAGTTAGAAAAGCTAAAAAACCAAGATATTGAGAAAATTCAAACATAATTATACATATTTATATCAATCACAAAAGTAAAATATAAAATTAAAGTAAACAAATATTTTTTTAAAAGTTCTTTAGTCATTAATTTTGTACATATCATGATTTTTTTACAAAATATAAACTATTAAAAATTAATAATTAAGATGAATTATAGAATAGAAAAAGATACAATGGGAGATGTTAAAGTTCCTGCAGACAAATATTGGGGAGCACAAACCGAACGTTCTAGAAATAATTTTAAAATAGGTCCATCAGGCTCTATGCCAAAAGAAATTATTAGAGGTTTTGCTTATTTAAAAAAAGCTGCTGCTTATGCAAATCATGATTTAGGAGTTTTATCAGTCGAAAAACGAGATGCAATTGCTCAAGTATGTGATGAAATTTTGGAAGGAAAACTTGATGATCAATTTCCTTTGGTTATATGGCAAACAGGTTCTGGGACACAAAGTAACATGAATGTTAATGAAGTTATCTCAAACAGAGCTCAAGTTCTGGCTGGTTTAAAAATAGGTGAAGGTGAAGCAGTTGTAAAGGCAAATGATGATGCTAATAAATCTCAATCCTCTAATGATACTTTTCCAACAGGAATGCACATCGCTTGTTATAAATCGGTAATTGAAAATACAATTCCTAGTGTTGAGAAACTTCGCGATACTTTGCATGCAAAAGCAATTGAGTTTAAAAATGTTGTAAAAATAGGACGAACCCATTTGATGGATGCTACACCTTTGACACTGGGTCAAGAAATTTCTGGCTATGTGGCACAATTAAATTATGGACTAAAAGCTTTAAAAAACACCTTATCGCATCTTTCTGAAGTGGCTTTAGGTGGTACAGCGGTCGGAACTGGTTTAAATACTCCAGATGGTTATGACAAAAAAGTAGCATCATATATAGCAAATTTTACAAATTTACCATTTGTAACAGCACCTAACAAGTTTGAAGCCTTAGCCTCTCATGATGCACTAGTTGAAAGTCATGGTGCTTTAAAACAACTTGCTGTTTCACTTAATAAGATTGCAAATGATATAAGAATGTTAGCTTCTGGACCAAGGTCTGGAATTGGGGAATTAATAATTCCTGAAAACGAACCTGGATCTTCAATAATGCCCGGAAAGGTGAATCCGACTCAATGCGAAGCACTAACAATGGTTTGTGCACAAGTTATTGGAAATGATGTTACAATATCTGTTGGTGGAATGCAAGGTCAATATGAATTAAATGTTTTTAAACCAGTTATGGCAGCAAATTTTCTTCAATCATCTCAGTTACTTGCAGATGCGTGTTTGTCTTTTGAAGAACATTGTGCATCTGGAATCGAGCCTAACTATAAAAGAATAAAAGAATTAGTCGACAATTCGTTAATGTTAGTAACTGCCTTAAACACAAAAATAGGATATTATAAAGCGGCAGAAATAGCACAAACAGCCCACAAAAATGGTACAACTTTAAAAGAAGAATCTGTTAGACTAGGTTATGTGACAGCCGAAGATTTTGACGCATGGGTAAAACCTGAAGAAATGGTTGGGAATTTGAACTAATTTTATTTGTGAACTAATTATAACTCAAAATCATTAATAAATTAATTATTCTATAGTTTTCAAATGTTGAAATTATAAGAATTGATTCATTATTTAGTGATTTTTTTAAACATGAAAAATTAATAGTTAATTATAAGAAAGCTCATATAAAAAACACTTTTGCTATTTATCAGAAAATTTAATTTTTTTTTGACTAGCAAAATATTTAAATTTAATATCAATAATGTATAACTTTATTGGTTTTTTTATATAAAATTATACGTAGAATATTAGAATTAAGATATAGATTGCTTCACTAGTTGCAACTACTGTTTGATATATTTATTTGAAATTAAGTTTAATTAAATTAATAATTTAATACCATTTTTTCTTTTTAAAATAATATATCATTGCCAGTAAAAGCAAAAACATACATCCTATAATTACAAAATATCCATATTTCCAGTGCAATTCGGGCATATTGTCGAAATTCATTCCATAAACTCCTACTATAAAAGTTAATGGCATAAAAAAGACTGAAACGACAGTGAGGGTTTTCATAACCTCATTCATCTTGTGACTTTGGGTTGAAAAATAAAAATTAGAAACGCTTTCTAGTGTAGTTAAATCGTATTCGATTTGTTCCAGCAACTCTAAAGTTTTTTGATGCAATCGATCAAAAAAGGTAAAATTTTTAGATTCTATAACTTCAAAAATCTCATCACCTTTAATACTTTTTATAGAATACAATGAATCTCGAAGCGGTATTAAAGACCTTTTAAGAAAATTAAAATCATCTCTATGTTTTTCAACTTGAACTAAAATATCTTGATTGGTACTTGTTTTTGCTAAATTTATAAGTTCTTCTACACTATCTTCCTCATTTTCAATAGTAATATAAAAATTTTCCATTATTGCATCTAACAATAAATACAACAAATAATCAGCTTTTTGTGTACGAACTATTCCAGAATGTGTTCGAATTCTTTCTCTGATGTGATTAAAAAAATCACTCTTTTTTTCTTGAAATGAAAGTAATAAATTGTCTTTCAATATAAAACTTATTTGTTCAACAGATATTGTCTTGTTATCTTTTGAAGGCAAAAGCGATTTTATATTAAAAAATAATACATCTTTATGTTCCTCAAGTTTCGTTCTTTTTGTAGTATTTAAAATGTCCCCAAGCATAAATTGATCAATATGGAAACAATCGCCAATAGATTTAATTTTTTCTATATCATTCAATCCATGAATGTTAACCCAGTTCACTTTATTATTAATTATATGTTTAGAAATTTCACTCGATTTAAAATCATTAAATTCTTCCAATGTCAAATCATCATACACAAACAATTGCAATTGCGTTTTAACATGAGTGTGTAATCCTGTATATTCTAAAAATGTAGGAACTACTTTAATTCCATTTTTATATTTGATTTTTCGCACGAATTTTAATTTTTTTTAAATTTAAGAATATTTATTATTTTTAAGTTATTTTTATTAAAAATATACAAATGAAAACCCTAATTATAAATATTAAACAGCTCATACAAATAAGGGATGCATCGGTATTAAAAGTTGCTGGAAAAGATATGGCTTCACTACCATTATTAGAAAATGCATATTTATTGATTGATAATGAAACTATTACAGATTTTGGACTTATGGAAGATTGTCCTTCTATAGAAGTCGAAAAAACTATAAATGCTTCGGGAAAAATTGTATTACCGGCTTGGTGTGACAGCCATACCCACTTAGTTTATGCTGGAAATAGAGTCCAAGAATTTGTAGACCGAATAAACGGTTTGACTTATGAAGAGATTGCCAACAATGGTGGTGGAATTTTAAATTCTGCAAAAAAACTTAATGAAACTACTGAAACTGAACTTTATAATCAATCAAAAAGTAGATTAGAAGAAATTATTAAACACGGTACTGGAGCAGTCGAAATAAAATCTGGGTACGGTTTGACTATCGAGGGCGAATTAAAAATGTTGCGCGTTATTAAAAAATTGTCTGAAAATTATCCCATAAAAATTAGAGCTACTTTTTTAGGGGCACATGCTTTCCCAAAAGAATTTAAAGACAACCTGCAAGGATATATAGATTTGATTATTAATGAAATGTTGCCAAAAATAGCGTTCGAAAATCTTGCTCATTATATTGATGTTTTTTGTGAGAAAGGATATTTTTCTGTTTCGCAAATGGAAGAAATTCTAGTTGCAGGTAAAAAATATGGATTAGTCCCAAAAATTCATGTCAATCAGTTCAATAGTATTGAAGGGATTTCTGCTGGCATAAAACATAAAGCACTATCTGTAGATCATTTAGAGATTGTGTCAGAAAGTGATATTGAAGCATTAAAAAATTCAGAAACAATGCCTGTTGCATTACCAAGCTGTTCCTATTTTTTGGGTATTCCATATACACCAGCTCGAGAATTAATAAATGTGGGCTTGCCAATTGCGCTAGCATCTGATTATAATCCTGGCTCTACACCTTCGGGAAATATGAATTTTGTTATATCTACAGCCTGTATAAAAATGAAAATGACTCCAGAAGAAGCTATAAATGGAGCAACAATAAACGGAGCTTTTGCAATGGGAATCTCAGAATCTCATGGAAGTATTACTAAAGGAAAAAAAGCCAATTTAATTATAACCAAAGAAATTAGTTCATATTATGAGCTTCCTTATTCTTTTGGATCAAACTTAATAGAAAGTGTTTTAATTCAAGGTAAGATTGTGAGCTAATTTTTTACTGCAATGAAAAAGTTGTTTTGCACACTAAAACATCTCGATCGTAAATATTAACTCTATAAGTTCCTTTAACAAATTTTTCTGATAAAAATTCTTGAGAAATATTTACAGATTTAGTTTCATAACTAAATGATTTAGAGAAACTATAGGTTAACGATTCATTATCAAAATATTGAGTAACACGCTTTCCTAAAACATTGTTTTTTCCGTCTATTATTTGAAAATAATATAGTTTTTCGCCTTCCTTCACCGCATCGTTACCAGTAATTGTAAATTGTATTAAAATTAAGTCCGTTTTATCAGCCTGATTTGTCTCAACTTTTTTTGTTGCAGATTTAGAAATAATAGCAGTTACTTTCAAATTTGATAGCGAAACGTTTGAAGACTTATCAACTTTTTTTGATACAACTTCAGGTTTTGCAATTTGAGATTCAATTTTGGTTGTAGCTATTTTATCAAAAAAACCATCTTGTTTGGGTTTTAAATTTTCATTTTTTGAAATCTGAACTTCTTTTTTGTTTAAAGTAATGTCATTTTTGATAACAATATTTTCACTTCTTAAAACTGGAATATCTGAAATAACTTTTGGTTCGATTAGATTAATTTTTTGTGGTTGTTTTTTTTCAAAAAAATTAGATTTTTTATTCTTTAAAATAACAATTTCATTAACAAGAATTTTCATTTTAGATTCTAAACTTTTAAATTGTGTTTTATATTTTATTAATGAGTTTGCATCACTTTTAGATTGTTCTAGCGCAATTACAAGCGAAGCTATACTGTCTTTTTGAACTTGCAAACTGTTGTAAGATAGTGTTTTATCAGCTATTTTTGAATCATACATTAATTTTAATTCATCTATTTGTTGTAAAACTTTTGAATTGTCGACTGTTGAAAAATTTGAGGTTTTGTTTTTAGACAAAACGTCAAAATTTCCCATAATATAACCAATACATCCTGCTAAAAGTATAATGAGCAAGCCTATAATTCCTATTAATATTGGGATACTTTTTTTATGCATTATTTTTTGATTTGTTTTACAAAATAACGCTAAATGGTTATCAATTACAATTGTTAAATTATCAAGTTATAAACAAATATATTGTTGAAATTTTACAATAAACTTTTAAGTTGAAATGTAAAATTTAAAATTTTCTCTTTTCGTTCTACTTCAAATTCTATGATTTTACCTTCCTCGGTTTTTAATAAATCATTAATTTCTTGAAGTTCATAATTATAACTTTTTCGATGGTTTATCTTGAGTATCAAATCTCCTTTTTTTAATCCTGATAAATCTGCTGGCGAATTTTTTCGAATATTAGAAATTACATAAATTGGTTTAAGTACAAATTTATATCTCAAATTATTAGCAATTTTCTCACCATCTGGCGAAAAAAGATTATTTGCAAGTGCTGGTTGATTTTCATACGATTCTGAAATCCACTGCAATCCTTGATGCTCAATGTCGACACCTGACATATTATAATTAAATCGATTGTAAAAATTTGAGTTTTTTTTGATATAAATTACATTATTTTTATAATCAAAATACACCGTAAAACGCTTAATAACCTCAGCTCCTATTGATCCTAATCTTATTTTATTTACATCCAAATCGTTAATTGCTGTTGAGTCTGGAAAAGCTATTAATGGTTTTTCTAGTTTAAATGAACCTATTTGAAACGAATTTATAGCACCTCTTTTACCAAAAACATCACCACTAAAACCTCTTCCTAAATAATCGTCTATTGCATTTTCGGGAATTTTAATTCTCGAATTTTTTCTGTTAAAAAGCCATATTGCATCTGTATTACCAGTGTCTAATAGTAATGTTGTTTCAAGCTCACTTTTGGGATTTTCAAAAAAAACTTTAGAATTTACATATGGTTTATTGTTGATAAATGTAAGAGGTATGGATTCATATTTTTTGACGATTTTTTTTAAATGTTTAGTATTATTTTTAAAAACTGTAATTTTTTTAGTTTCATAATTTATTTTTATGATGTTATTTTTAAAAAAATTATATCCAATAATTCCATTAACAGGAATACCAAGTTGGGACGAAATATTGATATTTTGATTTAAAACCAAATATATAGTTTGATTAATATCGACATAATTTTTTATTCTAATGTTGTTTTTTACAGATTTATAAGCTTCTACTGGCTCGTTATTACCAAATCCTTTTATTAAAATTTTCTCGATTTTGTCAAATTTTATTTCATCGGTTTCATCCAAACTAAACAACACAGAATCTTCGACTCCAGTATCTAAAAGGAAACTCAATTTAACACCATTAATTTCGGTAGGAATTATAATTAAATTATTATATAAATCAAATGGAATTGTAATTCTATCTTTAATTCCCTCAAACTGAAAACCATCTTGTGCTTGAACAAATTGGAAAAAAAATAAAAAGTATAATAAAATTTTTTGAAAATTCATTTTATGAAAATCTTTGAATAAATAAACATACATCGCAATTCAAAGATATTGAATTAAACTTTCCATAAAAATAACTTAAAGCAAAAAAAATCCAAATTCTGAAATGAGTCAAAATTTGAATTATTTAATTTTTTTGTATTTAGTTAGTTAGTATGTGGCGAACATTCAATTCGCTTCATATTTATAATTTCTGGAGCATGTAAAACCATAGGAAATTGCTCAATTTTAACTGAACTATTATCTAATCCGAAACCAGTTTGTTCTGATAAACTGAATTTTTTCATTATAAAATAAGCATTCATTACTATCTTTTCAAAAAAAGTTAAATCGCTATCGTTTGAAAGAAATTTTTCTGATAAAACAAATTTAAAATCTCCAATTATATTATTTTTATTTAGAGATTCATAACGACTTGTGATATCCATTTCGCCTTTTTTAACCATATCTTTTATAACTTCTTTAAACATCAGGTTAATTTTTGTAGGTTCTCTAAATCCTAAATAAAAATCAACTCTATAAATATCATCCTCTAGAATTGGTGTTACTCTAAATTCTTTTTTATAAGGTTCGCTCAAAATATTAACATGTATAAACCAGTATATATCTGCTCTTTTTGGACGTTTTTGAAGAATAGAATACATTACTTTTTCTTCTATTTCATCGGTTCTGTTTGCATTGGTCATGTAAACTAAATGAGTAGCATATTTGGGTATAGATAAATCGACGCTCAATTCTGCAAGAACTTTTTTATAATCTATTATTTTAACAATTTTTGTGTAATTTTTACTGATTTTTTTTGCTAAATACCAAATAGTCATCACGCTTATCAAAACTGCTGTTATACATAAAGTAACATAGCCACCATCAACAAATTTTGAAATATTAGCTCTTAAAAAGCAAAACTCAATTACTAAATATAATGATATTAATGGTGCTATAAAATACCATTTTACACGCTTCATTATTAAATAAAAGTTTAATAAAATAGTTGTCATTATCATGCATAAAATAATAGCTAAGCCATAGGCATGTTCCATTTTACTGGATTCTTGAAAGCGCCAAACAATAAATACACAACCAAAAAATAAAAGCCAGTTTAAGGAAGGAATGTACAATTGTCCTTTTACATCTGTAGGAAATTTTATTTTTACTTTGGGCCAAAAATTCAATCGCATTGCCTCATTAATCAGAGTAAATGATCCACTTATTAAAGCTTGAGATGCAATAACTGCTGCTAAAGTTGCTACTACAATTCCGATAGGTTGAAACCATTTTTCCATTACCAAATAAAACGGATTTGGATTAGATCCACCTAATTGAGCTAATGTTTTTCCGCAATGAGTTAACAAGTAAGCACCTTGTCCAAAATAATTTAAAATCAAAGTAGTTTTTACAAAAATCCAACTAATTCTGATATTTTTTCTTCCACAATGCCCCATGTCAGAATATAAAGCTTCTGCACCTGTCGTACATAAAAATACTGCACCTAGTATAAAAAATCCTTCACCAGTTTTGTCTGATATTAAAAGTTTGTAACCATAATAAGGATTGATAGCTCTAAAAACTTCAATATTACTTGTCATTTGAATTATGCCTAAAATTGCAAGCATCGAAAACCAAATTAACATCATTGGAGCAAAAAATTTCCCGACTAATTTGGTTCCAAACTGTTGAATGGTAAACAAGATAAATAAAATTCCTATAACTATAGGTATAGTAGGAATGTCTGGCTTAAAAATTCGTAATCCTTCGACAGCAGACGAAACCGAAATTGGCGGTGTGATAATTCCATCTGCAAGCAACGCACTTCCACCAATAATTGCTGGAACGATGAGCCATTGAATTTTAGTTCTTTTAACTAATGCATATAATGCAAAAATTCCTCCCTCACCATGATTATCAGCACTTAGAGTTATAAGTACATATTTAATTGTAGTTTGTAATGTTAATGTCCAAAAAATACAAGACAAACCTCCTAAAATTAATTGTTCGGTAATTATATTTTTTCCTATAATAGAACTCATTACATACAAGGGAGACGTACCAATATCGCCATAAATTATTCCTAATGTAATAAGTAATCCTGCAGTTGTAAGTTTGCTATGTAAATTTTGATGATTGTGAGAACTCATAATAACACTGTAAAAAGTTTACAAATGTATCATTTTAAATTATTTCAAATAAAAAAAGCATCAACTATTTTTTTGATGCTTTTTATCTATATAATTTAAAATACTATCTTCCTCTATTAAATTGAGAATTTCCTCTAGTTGAAATATTTTCTTGCCTTGGACTTGAACCACTAGATTGTGAAAATCCTGAATTTCTTGGTGACTCATTTTGTCTGGGAGAGTCATATCCTCTTGGACTTTCATTTATAGTTGGTCTTGGATTTGAAAATCCAGAATTTCTTGGTGATTCGTTTTGTTTTGGAGATTCATATCCCCTTGGACTCTCATTTATAATTTGTCTCGGATTTGAAAAGCCTGAATTTCTTGGTGACTCATTTTGACTTTGAGATTCATATCCTCGTGGGCTCTCATTTATAGTTGATCTCGGATTTGAAAATCCAGAATTTCTTGGTGATTCGTTTTGTTGTGAAGATTCATATCCTCGAGGGCTCTCATTTATAGTTGGTCTCGGATTTGAAAATCCTGAATTTCTTGGTGACTCATTTTGTCTTGGAGAATTTGTTGCATCAACAGAACGAGGAAAACTTGACGAAGTATTTCTAGGACTTTCATTTGTACCTGCTCTTGGAGAATTTAAATTTCCTCTCGGATTATCAAAATTTCTTGGACTTGAAGATCCGTTTCTTGGAGAATCGTTATAAGCTACATCATGGCGCGTGCGAACTTGCTCTAAATCATGGCGATTTGAAAAGCCTGAATTGCGTTCTCTAAATGAATGATTAGGATTTAACGATTCATAATAATTTGCTCTTCGTCCATAATAATCATTGTATGCCGATTGACATCTTCTATAATTTACATAATTATATTGGTAGTTAAAATTTATGCACAAACCTACGTGATAGCGATATCTAAATAAAGGATAAGGATTCCAAACATAATAATAACTTGGATAATAATCCCAATAAAAAGACGAATAATAGGGAGTATACCTTGGAGTCCAAAAGTTATTATAAATTACAGGAACATTTAAATAAACAGGCTCATAAATATAGCTAGAACCATAAATATAAGTATCCCCCACTACCTGAACTTGCACTTTGTTGTGTCTGTCTTTTTGTACCTCAATAGTTGCAATATCTTGGTATTTATCTCTTCCTAAAACAGATTGAATCACAACTATATGGGAGTTTGATTCAATGGTTTCGATTACTCTCAAATAATCAACTTTATTATCATTATTCAAATCGAGATTCGAAATTTGAGTTTTAGGATCATTTAAACGATTTTCAAAATCAGCTAAATCTCTTGAATCTCCAAATAGTGAAGCCACTGCCCTTAAATCTAAATTATCACTTATTTCAGAACTTGTAGCGTTAACAATAGTTCTATCTTGAGCATTTGTTAAGATTGGAAACAGAGAACTAATTAGCATAAATAAAATTATTTTAGTTTTCATACTATTTAAATTTATTAGTTAATAATAGGTTTTTTTCATAATAAACCAATATCTGTGCCAATATTTATTTATGATATTTTTTTAAGATTATTTTAATTGTATTTTTGTTACATACTAATTTATTTATGAAAAATTTTAAATATTTAATTGTTATATCATTACTAAGTGTTTCTCTTAGTTACGCTCAAAAAAAAGGTGTTTTCTTTTATAAATCTGTAAAAGTAGATACTTTATTGAAAGACAAAATTAGTATTAGAGCAATTGCATTTTCTGATAACAAAATATACTATGCAGGAGATAAAAATAGAATTGGATATATTGATCTAGTTAATAAAAACAAATTTGAACGAAAAATTAATAAAGATTCGATTAAAATGGAGTTTCGAAGTATTGCAACAACAAGTTCTTCAATCTTTGTGGCAACTGTGGGAAATCCTGCTTTAATTTATAAATTTTCTAACAATTTGGCTTTAAAACAGTTAGTTTATGAAGAGCATAACGAAAAAGTTTTTTATGATAGTATGCAATTTTGGAATAATCAAGAAGGAATTGCAATAGGTGATCCTATAACAAATTGTTTTTCGATAGTAATAACACGAGACTCAGGCTTGACTTGGAATAAAATCGAATGTGAAAATCTACCAAAACTCGAAGTTGGCGAAGCGGCTTTTGCAGCAAGTAATACAAATATTATTATTAAGGGTTCATCTACTTGGATAGTTTCTGGAGGCAAAAAAGCGAGGGTATTTTTCTCTGCCGACAAAGGATTTACATGGAAAGTATTTACCACTCCAATCATTGATGGAGAAACAATGACTGGAATTTTTACTGCCGATTTTTATGACACTAAAACAGGTATAATAGCAGGCGGAAATTATGAAAAATTAAACCAAAAATTCAAGAATAAAGCTATTACAAATAATGGTGGTAAAACTTGGAAACTTATCGCTGAAAATTCAGGATTTGGTTATGCATCGTGCGTTCAATATGTACCAGAAAGCGAGGGTAAACAAATAATTTCTGTGGGTGCCACAGGTTTATATTATTCTAAAGACAGCGGTAAAACATGGCAACAATTTTTAGATGACACAACATTGTATACTGTTAGATTTTTAGACTATAAAACCGCAGTTGCTGCTGGAAAAGATAAGATTATTAGATTAAACTTTGAATAATTCGAGCCTATTTTCTATCTCTATATTGTTGTAATAATTTTTTACTAAATTGTTCTTCTGCTTTTTTAAGTTTAATAATTTTTACTGCAGGCAAAATACTTTTTAAGCTTGTTACAAATTTCTTTTTGGCTAGATATAATTCTTCTTCACTATTTTCCAACTGTGTTAATAAAGAATTAGCATCTTTTTCTGATAATTTATCTATGCCATCACTATCTAAACTTTTATCAATATAATTCTTTAATCTCACTTTTCTAACTTCTTGCTGTTTCTGTTCGAAAGCATTAAATAAAGGCCAAAATTTTGAAGCTTCATCTGGAGTCAAATTTAACTCGGTAGTTATATATCCTACTTTCATAGCTTTAATTTGATCTTTATGTTGCTGCAATCTATTTCCTAATTGAGCAAAGCTAAATGCAGAAATTAATAAAAGTATACTAGTTGTTAGTCTGTAATTATTCATTTTTTTATTTTAAATTTATTCTGTAATATATTCCTCTATGTTTGGGTTTTGTGTTAAAATTTCCTCAGTTGCTTTAGTATCTATTGGAATATTTATTTTTAAAGTTGATACGTTATTTTCATATAATAAATTCACAATTTCGTCATCATTTATTGTTGAACTACCAATTAAATAATTTTCTATTTCATTATTATAGGATGTTTTTTCTAATTTTTGAAGTTGATTCATCACTGGAATTGAAATTATAACTATTAAGCTTGCCGCAACAGTATAAATCCAATTTTTATGTTGTGCATAAAACGAAATAACTTTAGTTTCAGGTTTTGGAATAAACAACATTAATCTTTCAGAAAAAGTATCAAAATATCCTTCTGGAGTTTCAAATCCTGAATTAATTTTTGGGTGAATATCTAATTTAAAATCTCTCATAACAATAAGACTGTTTATCTGAAAAAAGGTTTAATTTGTTTTTATAAAATCTTCAATTTTTTTTGATGCAATATGAAAAGATGCTTTTAATGCTCCTACTGATGTGCCTAAAATTTCAGACATGTCTTCATATTTTATTTCTTCATAATATCGCATTTTAAAGACTAATTGTTGTTTTTCGGGCAAGCCATTTATTGCATTTTGCAATTTCATTTCAATTTCGTTTCCATCAAAATATACATCTGACTGCAAATTTTCTAGAATTTTTGTCTGCACTTCTTGACTTGATATTCCGTTTCTCTTTGCTCTATTGTTAATAAATGTTATGGCTTCATTAGTTGCAATTCTATAAATCCATGAAAAAAGCTTGCTTTCGCCTTTAAAATCTTTTAAATATTGAAACACTTTAATGAATGTATTCTGCAAAACATCATCCGCATCATCGTGATTTAAAACTATGTTTCTTATATGATTATATAGTGGTTTCTGAAAATTTTGCACAAGTTTTTGAAACGCTACATTTTGCGTTTTAGGATTTATTAAATCTTTAATAAAATCTTTTTCGTCTTGCAATAGTGTAATTTATCTATTTGAATAAAAAAAATCAAAAAGGTTTAATACTCTAAAATATTTTTTGTTGAATTTAATATTAAAAAAAATGATTTTATAATTAAATTAAGGATTATCAACATTTACTGGAGTAGGAATAGAAATGCTATCTAGAGGTTTCTTTGCGGTCTGTTTTTTTGCAGTCGGTTTTGTATAAATAGGTACATAAACTTCGGTTATCCATTTAGACGGATTTTTAGTTTCGTCAGAAGATTTAACATAGACTTCTATAATTTTATGAGACTTATCTTGTTCTAAATTATTTTTATTAATAAAATTATCTATGTTTTTCCAAGCTTTCTGACAATGAGAATAATCGCCAATAACAGTTGCCTTTACTGAATTAAAATTTGATAATTTTCCAGATTGAATATCACTTCCCTGAGAAATAAAAATTGAATCTCGCACCGAAATACAAACTGAAAGTTTAATCAAATCGTTTATTTTATCATATCTGTCATAAATCACAAACGGTTTGCCATTCATTACAATATTGTTTTTTGCAAAGAAACCCTTGAGTCTTTGCATTACAATTTTAATGTTTTTTAAGACACTTTTTTCTCTACACAATAATGTTTGTTTTAAATAAAAACAACCCGATTTATTTGCAAGTCCATTAATTTTGATGGAATAATTATTTATTTCATAAACTAAAGTTTTATTTAAATTCAATAAACTTTTTTCGCAGTCATCTCCAACAACTTTAGTTATTCCGCCATTAAAAAAAGCCAAAACTTTAGATTTAAAATCTAAAACTCCTTTAGTTAAGAGCGTAACTTTTGTTCCACCAATTGTATCTTTAAATCTCCAAGTTAAAGTAGACAAAGTTCCATCGGTATTAATTTTCTGAAAAATACTTTCGCTCTCTTTTAGCGATATAGTTTTTACAGAACCACTTGTAGATCCTGTCCAAGAAAATGTAGAACCAATTCCTGTAGTTGTTTCTGGATATTTAAAATTATGTGATTCATCAGAAGCAACTGACGAATAAAATGTTTCCCAATTTCTAAAATCACTTACAAAATTAAAAATAGTTGATTTTTGAGATTTTATAATTTCGCTTCGTTCCACATTATAATCTGCTTTTTGAGTGGTTACAAAAACTGATGCACCTACAAATAAAAGTATTAAAATTAAAAACAAATATTTAAGGATTCTCATAATTGAAATTGAGATTAATGACGTAAAAATAGTAAAAATTGGTTGCTATAAAATTATCTGTTATGAATAAATACATTTAAATAATTATTATAAATTTAATATTAGATTAAATTTAGTGCTTGAAGAAGATTTTTATTAAAAATAGCAATAAAATAAAACCAAAAAAAGCAAGTAATATTTTGTAATTTCCTTTGTAAAACTGGTTGTGGAGAACTTTGTCTTTTCCGTAAGCTATCTTCATTGCAATTATGAAGGCTATCAAAAAAAGAGCTGCAAACACCCATTGTCCTTTTGTAAACATAAATTTTTTTAACAAATTTATTAAATTCAAATCAAAAAGTGTAC
Organism: Flavobacterium sp.; assembly: GCA_025351785.1. Taxonomy (GTDB): domain Bacteria; phylum Bacteroidota; class Bacteroidia; order Flavobacteriales; family Flavobacteriaceae; genus Flavobacterium. The sequence goes on along the minus strand of JANXVF010000118.1, from coordinate 82,131 downwards.
TTTAGTTTAACAATAAAATTTAATATATGAAAAATCAAATTGAAGCAGTTAAAAAATTTCATACCGCTTTCAAACTTGGGTATAGTGAAAAAATCATAGGTAATTTAGGCGAAAACAAAAATTTACTTCGTTTTAATTTGATGAAAGAGGAAAACGAAGAATATTTAGAAGCCGTTCAAAATGATGATATTGTTGAAATTGCAGATGCGCTTGGTGATATGCTATATATTTTGTGCGGAACAATAATTGAACACGGTTTGCAAGACAAAATTGAAGCAATTTTTGATGAAATTCAGTGCAGTAACATGAGTAAATTAGATATTGACGGAAATCCAATTTATAGAAATGATGGCAAAGTAATGAAAGGACCTAATTATTTTAAACCAAATATTGAAGCAATTCTAAAATAATGTTATAATATTTTTTGCATAATAACAGAGTCTAACCAACGGTTAAATTTAAAACCTGATTCTTTAATGTTTCCAACAATTTCAAATCCAAACATTTTATGAAAATCAATACTATTAAGATTATTTGAATCTATAACTCCAATCATAGTATGTAGCTTTTGGATATTGGCTAATTTAATAAGTTCATTCATAATCAATTTTCCAACACCTTTACCTTGATGATTGTGATGTACATAAACAGAATGTTCAACTGTATACATATAAGCTTCACGAAATCGAAATTCACTGTAATATCCAAAACCAACTAAGTTTTGGTCTTCGATTGCTACAAGTATTGGAAATTTTTTTTCTAATTTTTCATTGAAAATAATCTTCTGATTTTCAAGTTTTCGCTCGTGATAATCATATAATGATGTTGAATTTAGAATATTATAATTTATAATTTCTAAAATTTTAATAGCATCAACTTCTTTGTAAGGTCTAATTATGATTTTCTCGGTCTTCATAAAACAAAAATAGTGATTCTTACTGTTTTAAAAAAATCATAAAAAACTTATTAATTCTTTACTACTTTGTAACTTTGTAGTGTAAAATATTTTTACAATTTTTGATTTTTATCAAGTATGAATTATCCAAAAATACTTTTAGCGCAATCAGTAATCGAAATTTGTCTTGCTAAAGGTTTAACAACAATAATAATTTCACCTGGATCTAGAAATGCACCCTTGACAATTGGGTTTGTAAATCATCCTAAATTTACATGTTATAGTGTTGCAGATGAGCGTTGCGCAGGATTTTTTGCATTAGGTATTGCACAACAAACTCAAAAACCGGTAGCCGTAGTTTGTACTTCTGGGTCGGCTTTATTAAATTATTATCCTGCTTTTTCAGAAGCCTTTTATAGTCAAATTCCATTTGTAGTAATTGCAGCAGATCGTCCACAAAGTAAAATTGATATTGGAGATGGACAAACTATTCGTCAAGAAAATGTATTTATAAATCATTCTTTATATAATGCAAATTTGAATGAAAATGCATCAGACCAAAATGATTTTCTTATTAATACCGCTATAAATAGTGCAATTATTAATAAAGGTCCTGTTCATATAAATGTACCTTTTGAAGAACCTTTGTATGAAACTACAACAAATTTGCTAGTTAATCCTAAGATAATTATTCCAAATCCTGAACATCAATCGTTTAACGAAGATTTGAAACAATATGCATCAATTTGGAATCAAACGACAAAAAAATTAGTTTTAGTTGGCGTAAACCAACCCAATACAATCGATCAAATTTATCTAGAACAATTAGCAAACGATGAATCTGTAGTTGTAATGATAGAAACAACTTCAAACCTTCATCATCCTAAATTTATAAATACAATTGATAGTATAATAACCCCTTTTTCTGCAAAAGATTTTCTTGATTTTCAACCAGATATTTTAATAACTTTTGGAGGCATGATAGTATCTAAACGAATAAAAGCACTTTTGAGAAAATATCCTCCTAAAAATCATTGGCACATTGATTCTTTGAGAGCTTATAACACTTTTGGTTGTTTAACTAAGCATTTTACTGTAGAACCAAATTTATTTTTTAAAACCTTTTTACATCAAACCATAACTTTAAAAAGTGATTACAACATTTATTTTCAAAATATCAAGAAATTTAGAAAACAGAAAACAGAATTATATTTAGCAAAAATTCCTTTCTCAGATTTTAAAGCTTTTGAAATTATTTTATCCAGATTACCAAAAAATTCACAATTACAAATTAGTAACAGCTCCCCAATAAGATATGCGCAGTTGTTTGATATAGATTTAAGTATTGAAGTTTTTAGTAATAGAGGCACGAGTGGAATTGATGGATGTACATCTACTGCTATAGGTGCTGCGGTTGGAAATAAAAAACAAACTACATTAATTACTGGCGATATTGGTTTTTTGTATGATAGTAATGCTTTGTGGAATAACTATATTCCTAAAAATTTTAAAATTATATTAATAAATAATGGTGGTGGTGGAATTTTTAGAATACTTCCTGGTCATGAAGAAAATTCTGTATTCAATACTTTTTTTGAAACTTCACATTGTTTAACTGCTCAACATTTAGCTTCAATGTATGGTTTAGATTATCATATTGCTAGCGACGAAAATTCTTTGAAAATAAAATTAAAAACTATATTTGAAACTAATGAAAATCCTATTATACTTGAAGTTTTTACACCAACTTTAAAAAATGATAGTATTTTATTAAATTATTTTAAAGAAATTATTTAATCTTATTTTTCCAATATTTTTTTCCGTAATTACAAAAAATCTCTTCGTTGGGATTAATACATTTTAATGCGACCAAACAAACGTTCCCGTTTTCGTCAAGAGTTATTTTTGCATTATTTTTAAAATTTGATTTTGATAATCCTGCTGCATCATTTGCAAATTTTGCAAAACAAAAAGTATTTTGACAATCGAGAGTTGTGCCATCAAAAAGATCCATAAAATAATTATCAAGACCTTTTAAAATAAAATTTGCAGCTTGATTACTCGATAATATTTCACCTTTAAAAACCGAAATTATTTCGTCTTTGTAAATTTTTATTGCGGTAAATAAACCTTGTCCAGAATTGATAATTTGAGATTGTGCTATAAAAAGATAATCGTTTTCGTTTGCATCTATTTGATTATCGTCAATATGGGTAGAAATCAGCATCATTATTTGATTAAGAAATCAAATATAGTTTATTTGGTAACTAAATAATTTAAGATTTTGATTGGATTAACATTTCATTTATAAATCTTACAGAGATAACTTCAATATTTAGAGTACTATTATTAAGTAATAAACCACGTTCTCCATTGACAGTTTGAATTGCATAAATATCTATGTTTTTTTCACCATCAGATATTGATTTATATAAATTTGCATATTTTATTTGATGTAAGTTGTAAATAAGATTACTATCGAATGATTTTAATTTATCAAATGACAGGTTAAACTTTGAAGTAAAACCTAACTTTTCTAACATTTGAATTCTCGCATTCATAAAATATACTTTATAAAACCTAAATCATATTGATAATAGAACGTTTGTGGAATAATCATCTGTAAATGTAGAACTTATATGGGGTTATAGTTTACATAATTAAGCTAAATAGTTACACAATTAAATTTATTCTTTAAGATGGAATATAAAATGTAAATTCAGATCCTTTATTTAGTTCACTCTTTGCAACAATGAAACCTTTGTGATTTTCAATAATTTTTTTACAAATAGTTAGTCCTATACCTGTTCCTTGATAATTGCTTTCTTTATGTAACCGTTGAAAAAGCACAAAAATTGTGTCTGCATATTGTTGTTCAAATCCTATACCGTTATCTATAATCGAAATTTTATGAAATGATAAATTATTAATGTTTATAAAATTTTGGATATCAATTTGAGTAACTAATTCATACTTTATTTTTACAATAGGTTTTATATTCTCTTCACAATATTTTAAAGAATTAACTAATAAATTGCTAAACAATTGTTGGATTTGAAAAGGAATAATATCAACTGTCGGAAGATTATCAGATGTTATTATTGCTTTTTTATCTTCAATAAGCTGTCCTATTTCTTGTTTTGAGTTTTCTAAAATTTGATTCAAATCTGAAACCTTAAAAATTTTATTAGATTTATTTGTTCTCGAAAATTGCAACAAATCATCTATTAATTTTTGCATTTTGTTTGCAGCATTTTGAGTTTTAGCTAAATATTCTGTTGATTTTTCAGAAAATTTATTTTCCTGATCTGTAAATATTCTGGAAATAAAAGTTTGAATTTTTCTTAGTGGCTCTTGCAAATCGTGACTAGCAACATGATTAAAAGAGAGTAACTCATTATTTGACCGCTCTAAATCAAATATTTTTTCTTCTAATATTCTATCCTTTTCATTTTGTTCGGTTATATCATTGTTAACTCCTATTCTAAGTTTATTTCCATAATTATCAATAATAGTTTTTCCGCTAGATTTGATAAATCTGACTTCTCCATTTTTTCGTCTAACTCTATAAAAAGTTAATGATGGTGTATCGTTTTCAATAACATTTTTCATACCGTCAATTATTATATGTCTATCTTCTGGCAAAACATATTCTAAATATCCTTCGACAGTTGATGGAAATTCGTTTGGTTTATAACCCATCATCAAAAAAACATTATCAGAAAAAAATATTTTCATGTCTTTACTATTATAACTCCACGAACTTATTTTTGCAATTTCTTGGGCGTGCTCAAAAGTTTCTCTGTTTATTAACAAATCATTATTAGATTTTGTTAATTTTTTGATGTCATAATTTATTTTGATATAAGCCGAAACGAATATAAAAATTATAAATAAAGTAACTGATAAAAAAAGTTTAGGTGAATATTGATTGACAAAAATTGAATTTGCATTTCGTTGTTTTAAAAGTATAGTCTCAAGACCAATCATTTCATTAATTTTAACTTCAATGGCATCCATGGTTATTTTACCGATGTATAAATTTTTAACAAGTGATTCTTTACTTGCATCTACATTGTGAATACGGATTGATTCTTTTAAAATTATAAATTTTTTACCAACTAAATTTCTTAATAAATTTAAATTCAGAATTTGTATTTTATTATCAGAAAGCAAACCTTTCAACTCTTTGAACGATTTGTCTATTTCATTTTTTAATTTGTTATGCGATTTTAAAAAAATACTATCATTTGTAAGCAAATAACAGCTTTGGCTTGTTTCGCCATCTTTAACTAATGATATTAATTTTTCTAATTTAGAATGTACAAGATTTGTATGCCTTATTATGGCTTCAGATTTGCTAACCTCTTTTAATTGTCTGTAACAAATACTTACTAAAAAGATTATTATAAAAGTACCAATAACGAAAAGACCATTTAAAAATAATGATGCAAATTTATCTTTTTTAATATTTATTATATTGTTGTTCAAATACTTAGCATAAAATTATCTTTGTTAAGACCACTAGTATGGTATTGCCAATTTAAATGGATAACGTCTGATAAAACTTTTTTCAAATCATTAAAATCATTTGGTTTTTTTATATAAATATTGGCTCCTTTAACAAAAGTCTCTTCTATATCCTCTTCAGATGCTGATGTAGAATATATTGCAATCGACAAATCTTTTAAAACAGAGTTGCTTCTAATCTCTTTTAAACATTCTAATCCGTTTTTTCGTGGCATATTTAAATCTAAAAAAATCACATTAGGAAGTGAATTATCAGGGTTGTTTAAATATTCCATCATTTCTACACCGTCGTTTACCAAAGTAACTTTAGTTTTTACTTTCAATTCGTCTATAGCATCTTTAAAAAACATTCTGTCATCCTCGTCGTCATCTGCTAAAATTATATGTATTGGGCTGTTTTCCATTATGTAAAATATTGGTTAGTATATTTTTAAGATTTATTCTAATCTTTTTTTAATTATTCTCAAAAAAGCTGTTGGTGTTAAACCGGTTGTTTTTTTAAATTGATTTGACAAATGAGCAACACTACTATAATTTAATATCCATGCTATCTCGGTAAGTGTCAAATTTTTTTCGACTAATAATGTTTTTGCTCGTTCAATTTTGTGAATTATAATAAAATTTTCAATAGATGTATGAGTAACTTCTGAAAATACAGTAGAAATATACCCATAACTGAAATTTAATTTTTCAGCCAAAAATACTGAAACTTTTAATGTTTGTTGTGTGTTTTCCTGATAAACAATTTCTACAATTGTATCTTTTACTCTTTGTACAAAAGCATTTTTGGGGTTATTGATAATTTCAATTCCATATTTTTTTATAGAATTTGATAATTCTATTAATAAACTAGGCGAGGCATTATCGTCAATATCAATTTCACCCATACCAGAAATAGTAAAAGGAATACCTATTTTTTCTAGTTGTTCCTGCAAAATTACCTTGCAGGCTATATTGATATCATATTTTATTTGTAATTTCATATTATATTAATTGTAATAAAAAATGTAATTTAATTAAATAAAATTTATGTTTTTGCAAATATACCCTTATAATCATGCCAAATTTAAAAAAATATAATTTTTAAAATTTTATTTAAAAATAATCATTAATGTCCTATAAAAATATTTTACATACATGTGGCTTATTTTTCGACACAGATTATACAGATTTTACGGATTATATCTCTGTAAATCTGTTTAATCCGTTTAAATCAGTGTGCTATTTTTTTTAATTGAAAACTAGGATAACCTTCAAATTAATTAAGAAAACACATTATATTCAGCACCTTAAATTCTTGAATTAGTTTTTTATCGGACAACGATGAAAAATAATATAAATTCTAGAAAAGAAATATTAAAAAAAATAGGATAATATTTTTGATCTATTTAAAATTTTCTATTTAGTACATTTGTAATAAAATTAAAATATGCTTCATATCGGACAACATAATACACTAACTATTTTAAGAGATACTAAGGTCGGACTTTTTTTAGGAACGGGAAACGAAGTTGATGATGTGCTTTTACCAAATAAATATGTGCCAAAAGTATTTGAAATAGGTGAAGAAATTACAGTTTTTGTTTATCTCGATCACGAGGAACGACCTGTTGCAACAACACTAGAACCTTATATTTTTCTGAATGAATTTGGACTTTTAAGAGTAAATTACACAAATGAAATTGGTGCATTTTTAGATTGGGGAATGGAAAAAGATATTCTAGTTCCTTTTAAAGAACAAGCTAGACCTATGGAAAAAGGAAAGCGATACTTAGTATACTTATATAAGGATGAAAAAACAAATAGATTAGTAGCCTCTAGTAAAACCAATCAGTTTTTGGATAATGAAACTATAACTGTAAATCGAAATGATGAAGTCGACTTAATCATATCTCATATTACTGATATTGGTATAAATGTTATTATCAATCAAAAACATAAAGGTTTAGTTTATAAAGATGAAGTTTATGATGACACGATTCGCACTGGAGATAAACTTAAGGGATATATAAAAACCGTTCGACCAGATGGCAAAATTGATGTTTCGCTACAAAAATTGGGCTTTGAAAATATAGAACCAACATCTGAAATAATTTTAAATGAACTTCATTTAAATAAAGGATTTTTAAAACTAAATGATAATTCAAGTCCCGATGACATTAAAACTATTTTGAAAATGAGCAAAAAAACATTCAAAAAAGCCATTGGACTTCTTTATAAAGAAAAGTTAATTGACATTAAAGAAGATGGAATTTATCTTATAAGTTCATAGTTAAAATTATATCATCAAAAAAAATATGCCTTTTTCTATTAATGGTAATTTTATTTTCTTTTTGAATTAAAATCTTCAACAATCCTTAAAAAGTCTTTAACAAATAATAAAAATGTAATTTCTTAAAGTTTTTATAGCTTGTATTTATAAAATATTGAAATAATGCAACTCTTTTTAAAAATTATGTAAAACTCAAAAAACCTTTTTTTTGCAGATTTGTAATGTGAAATTTAAATCACAAAATAATTTTTTAAAGATGAAACCAAACATAGGAATTTCAGCAACAAATTTAAAAGCAGTTACACAAATACTCACAGTAGTTCTTGCAAACGAAGTTACATTATATACTAAAACCAGAAAATTTCATTGGAATATTTGTGGTGATAGTTTTATGGAATTACATAAACTTTTTGAAAGTCAGTATAAAGAAATAGAAGAGTCTATAGATGAAGTAGCTGAGAGAATTAGCAAATTAGGTAGTAAAGCAATTGGCACTATGGAGGAATTCATAGGAAATACTGATCTTAAAGAGCACGCTGGAAATTATCCAATTTCTAAAGAAATGATTAAAGAATTATTGGAAGATCATGAAACAGTAATAATTTCACTTCGAAAAAATATTGATGAATGTTCAGAAAAATATAAAGATGTTGGATCATCAGATTTTTTGACAGGATTGATGGAAAAACATGAAACCATTGCTTGGACACTGAGACGCTATTTTAACTAAACATATTAACAACCTTAAAAATAATAATTATGAGTAATTTACTTTACACAATTGCAGTAGTTTTAATAATACTTTGGGCAATTGGATATTTCGCTTTCAGTTTAGGATCAATAATTCATATTCTTCTTGTAATTGCAGTTATCGCAATTCTTTTTAGAATTATTAGAGGTGACAGAATTTAAAAATATAAATAGTAGTATTGGTTAGTGCTATTGCGGCGCAATCGAAGTTTCATTCCCCATAAAGATGATTCTGAGATTGCGCTATTTTTTTTATTTTTACTTCAAAATATCAAAGTCAAAGTTCCAGCTTAATTTTTTGTTATAGAGTAATTTTCCTTTTGAAACTTCTAGTGGACAATCAAAATTATTTATATAAAGTCCGCCTGTACCCAATCCTTGTGGCATTTTATTATTTTGCAAAAAAGTCCATTGGGAAATTGCATTCAACCCTATGTTGCTCTCTAATGCCGAGGTAATCCACCATCCAATATTATATTTTTTTGCTAAATCAATCCATTCTTGTGTGCCGCGAAAACCACCTACAAAACTTGGTTTTAATATAATATATTGAGGTTTAATACGTTCAAGCAGTTTTTGTTTTTCTTCTAATGAAAATACTCCAATCAATTCTTCGTCTAATGCAATTGGAATTGAAGTGTTTTTGCATAACATTGACATGATGTCAGGGTTATTTCTAGCAACGGGTTGTTCTATACTATGCAAATTAAATTCTGACAATTTATTAATTTTAAATAATGCATCAGATAAATCAAAGGCACCATTAGCATCAACTCGAATCTCGATGGTGTCTGAATCAAAATTTGAACGAATAAAACGCAACAAGTTTAGTTCTTCATCAAAATTAATAGCTCCTATTTTTAGTTTTAAACATGAAAAACCTTGAGAAATTTTTTTTTGAATTTGGTTTTTCATAAAGTTTTTGTCACCCATCCAAACTAATCCATTTATTAAAATATCACTTTTATTTTCAGTAAAATCTGATGGAAATAGTAAGAAAGGATGTTCAGACTCTAAAGATTGAAAAGCCGTTTCAACACCAAACTGAATAGATGGAAATTCGATTAACGATTCCCAAAGTTTATCCTTACCTAAATGAATATTTTGGCATGTCCACTTTAGTTTTTCTTCATAATCTAGTCTATCATCACAACTTAAACCTCGAAGTAACCCACACTCTCCTATTCCTTTTTTTTTGTTTTTGTTGATAACAATAAACCAAGTTTCTTTTTCGTTAATCACTCCACGAGAAGTTCCTGAAGGTTGTTTGAATTTTAAAATATATTTGTGATATTTTGCTACCAATGACTTTTATTTAAAATAAATTACATTTACTATTCTAAAATGCGTAGAATTTTCTTAAAATTATCTGAAGGTAATCCAAATTTTTCAAATTCTTTAAAATCAATTTTAACTTGGTCTAGCCATACTTTTCCGTTTTCTAAACTTTGAGTTGCATAATTTCTATGGATTTCTTTAGCATCAGAAACTCTATTAGTAAACATATAAACATGTGCTAATTTAAGTTGAATCATAATATCGGACGGATTGATTTGTTGACCTTTATTGTAATATTCTGCTGCCTTAGAAAATTGTTTTGTCAACAAATAGTAATTTCCTAGCAAAATATAGTCTGATGATGTTGCTTTATTCTGATTTATAATTTCAATCAAAACAACATCTATTGCTTCTTTAATTTTTCCTTTATTAAATAATATTTGCGATTTTTCTCTTATTGCATCATAATATTTAGGTAATTCACCTGTTTTTTTTAGACTTTCTTCTATAGCTTTTTCTATTGCAATATTTTTTTCTATGATGAGTAATTTGTTGAATTCATTAACTTTATATTTACTAGAAATAGTTTCGATTAAAGCCACATAAAATTGATCTTTTTTACTTAAAGTTTTTATAAAATCTAATTTTTGAACAACCTTTAGCAGTTCTTTTTTAGAATTAGTATCCCAAATGTGGCTGGCTTTATTATCAACCCAAGGAACAACTTCAAATACAACTTTTTGTTTTAGTAGCCAATTATCGCTTTCAAAAACAAACCACAAGTTTTGAGGATTATTTTCAAAACATTTTGAATTGATATTTAATAATTTGGCATCTTTATTTAAGGCAATTTCTTGATTTAAACAAGCGTTTTTAGTATGTGTATTTTTTAAATAATTTTGAGCTTCTGTTGCACTAGTAAAAATGGCATATTTACATGTATCATCTCCCGAAATTGTTGACATTAAAAAAATAGCTCCAGCTGTTCCTTGGCTAATTCCTGTTGGATCAGGGATAGATTTAAGAACAGATATTAAACTACTTGACAATTTTTGATTATCGTCTAAAATTGTAATTCTAAAAACAATCTCTGTTGTTCCAGATGGAAAATCGGCAGTTTTAATTATTTTTTTTTCACCAGCTCGTAGTGCTATTGTCTCATAAGTTGTGCGGATGTTATCCCAATATCCATCGGCATTTTGCGCAAATAATGTAAATGAAAATAAGAAAAGTATAAATAACAATTTATATTTTAAAATCATTAGTAAAGAAATTTCATTGTTTATATTTCAAATAAATAGCTATTTTAAATATCAATACTTGTACCAATTTCCAAAAGCATTAAATCTTTTCCTGCATCAAAAAATTTCTTTTTTGCCTCATTATGATTAATCTCAATATATCCGAATGTGTCATAATGATAACCGAGAACTTTATCACAATTTACAAAATCTGATGCTATAATTGCATCTTCAACATCCATAGTAAAATTATCACCAATTGGTAAAACTACTAAATCGAGTTTGGTTCGCATGGGAATTAATTTCATATCCATAGTTAGGGCTGTATCGCCTGCAATATAAATATTTTTATGTTCGCCTTCGATTACAAAACCTCCTGGATTTCCGCCATAAGTGCCATCGGCAAATGAACTTGAATGAACTGCATTAACATATTTTAATTTTCCGAAGTCAAATTTCCAACTTCCACCGTGATTCATCATGTGGCATTTGAATTTTTTATTTATATAATAGGTTGCCATTTCGGCATTACAAACTATTGTAGCCTCAGGATTATGAGTCATTATCAATTCAACATCTAGCGTGTGATCTTGATGTGCATGAGTTAATAAAATATAATCTGACTTGAGCGAAGAAACGTCGATATGACTTGCTTTTGGGTTTGCCGTTATAAAAGGATCGACTATAATTTTTTTCCCACTTACTTCTATTCCTAAAGATGCGTGACCGAAAAATGTTATTTTCATAATTAAATTAATTAAACTTGTTAGATATTAAATACATAATTAAATCTGAAACTAAAAAAATTAGTGCTAAAGACAATAAAACAGATAAGAAAAATGTACTTAAAGCTAATTTTTTTAATTCTGGATCAAGAGCACGCGGTTCTTTATTTCTGTAAACTGTTAGTAAATGACTTAAAATTGGGAAATATGCAACTACAAAAATATATTGATCAAAATTAAAATTATTTAAAAGAGCAAATAACAAAACTAAAACCATAGCAGAAATTACCAGAAAAAAGTGATATTTTTTTGCCCATTTACCTCCACGTTTTACAACTATTGTGTTTTTTCCAGCTTTTCTGTCTGATGCTTCGTCACGCATATTATTTAAATTTAAAACACCTACACTCAAAAATCCTATTGCTGTTGCTGGTAATAATAATAAAAAATCTATTTGTTTAGAAAACATAAAATAAATTCCGAAAGTACTCACAAGTCCGAAAAAAATAAAAACAAAAATATCTCCATAACCTCTATATCCGTATGCTCCAGAACCAACTGTGTATCTAATTGCAGATGCAATTGCTAAAATACCGAGTACTAAAAAAATAATAGAATACAATAAATATTTTCCCTTAAACGAAAAATAAATTAATGCTAAGGCAGACAACATTGTTAAAATTGAAGTAAGCGTAATGGCTTTTTTCATAGCCTTTGGTGAAATTGCTCCGCTTTGAATAGCACGTTTTGGTCCTACTCTATCGTCATTATCTGTTCCTTTTACCCCATCGCCATAATCATTTGCAAAATTTGATACTATTTGAAAACCTAAAGTTGTTGATAATGCAAAAAGCACGATATTCCAGTTGAATAATCCCTGAGAAATAGCATAGAAACTTCCGACCAGTATTCCAGAAACTGAAAGTGGTAAAGTTCGAAGTCTAGCAGCTTGAATCCAATGTTTCATTTTTATTTGATATTTAATGCCTAATATTTAACGTTAAAACTACATCCAATTACTGTCTGATATTTCAATTTCATACAACCAACGATTTACATAATTTTTGATACTTGTATAATTTCCTAAAAAGAAACTTAAATTTCCACCAGCAGTATGCATAGTTAAAGTTCCAATATTTAAGTTTTTATGCCAAAATAATTGTGAAGTCGTGAGTGCTTGAATTTTTTTAATTTCTATTATTTCATTTTTAATATCCCAAGCGCCACTTTGTTTTATTATGAAATTGTCGTTGATAAAAATTCGGTAATTTTTGAATGCAAATATTAAAATTGTAAGTACAAAAATAGCGTAAATAAAAACAATTAAATTGTAATCGAATATTGAAGAATCTATATTATTGCCAATCATATAGAACATGAAACAGGGCAAAATAATTAGTAAAAAAATAGAAAAACCCAGTTTTCTAAAATTTGGTGTTAAAGCCTTTCCTTTTATTGGTAATTGTTTGAAAATTAAATTTAAAATTTCATCTTTCTCTTTAAAATTACATCCTGGAACTTCTATTTGTGATTTACTTTGTTGCTTTTCGTCGCTTATTGCTTGTTTTATTTTAATTTCGATTACATCTAATTTTTTTTGAAAATAATTTTGGGATACCGTTATAATTTGAACTTTTTCTGGTTTCAATATAGTGCTTTGTGTACTAATTAATCCGTATGATATAAGTAAAGAGCCTTTTTGTTTTGAAACGGTATATCCCATATATTTAATTAGGGTTCTACCTACATTGATTACAAATACTAAAATGAAAATGAAAGCAATAAAAATCAAGACCGCATAAATAGCAGGATAATTTGAAAAATAATTTTGAATCCTATCACCATCAATAATATTTTCTTTGTGAATTTCTCTCAAATTATTGAAACCCGTCAGTAAAAAAGTGAGAATTAGTCCAATACTTTTTACATAATTTGAAGTAAATCCAATTTTTAAGAGACTAATTAAATTTATTTTTAAAAAAGAAGTGTCTTCTTTAGTAGCATCTTCTAGTTTAGAAAATTGATTTGTGGTTGAAGTAACGTTTTCATTTTCGAGTAATTTAGATTTTAATGCGAGTGCTAAATTATGAGAAATTGCTTTGATATTTCCTTCCTTTTTATCGGTTCCCGCAGTATCAATCGTTATTGCATAAACACTAATCAATCGCTGAATTAAGTTTTGATGTATACTAACTTGTTGAATTTTATTGAGTTGTATTGTAGTTATAGTTTTATTGATAATGCCCTCATGTACAATAAATTCATTATTTATATCATCAATATAAAATGTGAAATTTAAATATCTTAAATAAGCAATTGTAGCAATTAGGCAAATTATCCCCATTGCTATTAAAAAAATAAGAAATTTTCCCATCGTATGCGAATTGAAAGCCCAAACTATAATAATAGGCCAAAAAGCCCTTCCTATCTTTTGAAAAGAGTCGAAAAATAAAACTAAAATTCCAATGGGAGATTGTCTTTGTGGGGTATTAAAGTTAGTTTGCATCATAATTCTTTCTGAATTTTGCCCATCAAAAGTTGCTTTATTTTTTCAGCTTCTTCTTTCATAACTCCAGGTATTTCAATGTCGCTAGAACTTCCGCCAGCAGTATAAATACATATTTTTGCTAAACCAAAATATCTAGAAAATAAACCCTCATTAAGAGCCACATGTTGTACACGGTTGTAGGGAATAATCATTGTATTGGTAGAAATTATGCCACTTCTAAAAATAACATCATGATTTCTAAACGCAAAGGCTTTCTTTTTAAAACTTATTCTGCTTAAAAACAACACAAAAATTAAAAGTAAGAAATAACCAATAGTTACATGCAAACCATAATCTGAAACCTCATCTGATTTTGAATAAAATACAAATAATGCTAGGCTCAAAATCAGAAAAATCAAACCTTGGTTAATCAAAACTACATACCAGTATTTTGGTTGTAATGATGTTAATTGTACTTCTTCATATTTTGGAAGTTGCTCGGTATCTATTATTTCGTTTGTAAAGATTTCCATAGTTTAAAAATTTATTCCTAATCCTATTGCGAGAATGTGACCATTTATATTGGACTGTATTGGTAAAAATTTGTAATCTGCTTGGGCATAAAATTTCTGATTAAAAAAAAGTCTAAACCCAGGATTGATTGATATACTATTGAAATTATAACTTTGAGTTGAATTTAAATTTGGCTGAATTAAAGGATCGTAAGGAGAAAGTTGAATATAATTAATAGTATATTTAGCTGTAAAAAATGAATAACCTAGATTAAAAAAAGGCTTAAAAGTTTTATTAAGCTCAAATTCGATTCCTACATTTGGATTTACTATTACTTTATTTTTTAAATCAATTTGGTTTCCAATTTCTCTAGCCTCAAAATAATCTAAACCCAACCCGCCTTGCAAACTAATATTTTCGTTTTTAAACAAAACATATCTCATGTCTACACCAAGAACACCATTGTAATTATCACTAACAAAATTATTGTTTCTGATGTTTCCTGTATAATGTAACGAAATCATAAACTTATCATCAGTAATTTTATCCTTTTTTTGAGCGTTGGATTTAATTGATAATAAAACTAGTAAACATAAAATTAGTCTCTTTTTCATGGTAAAAAAATTAAAAATTCTTGAATTAAAAAATGTTTTTAAATTGCAATTTGAATATTTTATGAAATTCCAACGGAAAGTCAAACTGTGTATTTTAATTGTTGGCCGACTTCAAAATTATGGCAACCACTTTTTTTCAAAATTAGGTTTCCGCTTTTCTAGGAATGCATCTCTACCTTCTTTTGCTTCATCTGTCATGTAAGCTAATCGAGTTGCTTCGCCAGCAAATACTTGTTGTCCTACCATTCCATCATCGGTCAAATTCATTGCAAATTTTAGCATTTTGATTGATGTTGGTGACTTTGCTAATATCTCTTGAGCCCAATCGTAGGCTGTATCTTCTAATTCATTATGCGAGATTACGGCATTTACCATACCCATATCAAAAGCTTCTTGAGCAGAGTAATTTCGTCCTAAAAAAAATATTTCTCTAGCTCTTTTTTGTCCGACCATTTTAGCCAAATAAGCCGAACCATAACCGCCGTCAAAACTTGTTACATCGGCATCGGTTTGTTTAAAAATTGCGTGTTCTTTACTTGCTAAAGTCAAATCGCAAACTACATGAAGACTGTGTCCGCCACCAACAGCCCAACCTGGAACCACACAAATTACAGCTTTTGGCATAAAACGAATCAATCGTTGCACGTCTAAAATATTTAATCTGTGATAGCCATCATCACCCACATAACCTTGTTGACCTCTTGCTTTTTGATCGCCACCGCTACAAAATGAGTAAACGCCGTCTTTAGCACTAGGACCTTCGGCAGAAAGTAATACAACTCCTATTGAGGTGTCTTCTTGTGCATCGTGAAATGCTAGTAACAATTCGGCTGTAGTTTTAGGACGAAAAGCATTTCTTACCTCGGGTCTGTTAAAAGCTATTCTAGCTACGCCATTGCATTTTTTATAGGTTATATCTTCAAATTCTTGTGCGATTTTCCAATCTATTTTTGACATTTTTATCAGATTTTACAAATACAAAAATAGGAAATTACTTAATGGGATTCATTTTTATTTTTGACTATAATTTACAAACTGAAACTTCTGTAACAATTGAAATAATTGATATACAGGGTAAAATAATAAAAACTATTTTAAACAATCAAACGCAAGTCGAAGGGAATTATAAACAAAATATTGATTTATCAGATGTAAATGCAATTGGTACTTATTTTATTAAATTTTCTTCACCCTCGGGAAATCAAACCATACAGATAATTAAAAAATAGAATCCATTTGTTAAAATTTAGTAAAAGACACTATTTATTTAGTGTCTTTTTTTATTTGTTTTTTAAAAATTAATGTAATTTAGCACTAAAAATTGACACCAAATGAAATCCATATTCTATATTTATTTTTCTTTACTTTATTCGCTAACAGTTTTCTCTCAAGAAACTTCGTTTCCCGAAACTGGATTTAAAGCAAATTTCCCAAACAAACCAGAAGTTACAAAAAGCCAAGTAGATTCTAAAATTGGAAAAATTGACATTACAACATACACTTATGAAGCAGAAGATTTTCTGATTTTATTATCAGAAAATGAATATCCAAAAGATATGGTTGAAAAACTAGATAAAGCAGGATTGAAAGGTATAATTGATGGTGCAAAATTTGGTGCAATAAAAAATATTGAATCCCAAATGGGTGGCGAATTCAAAAAAACCGATGATAAAGATTTACTTTTTAACGAAAAATATACCGCCAACACATTTTCTGGAACAATTTCTGATGTAGATATGAAGACAACAGCCATAATGAAAGGCAATCGATTTTATATTATTATGATAATTGGGAATATAAAATCGGAAGTTGCATCACAATTTTTACAATCATTTAATTTTTTAGAATCAAAATAATGAATCGTTTTTTATCTACTAAAAACACTTATACAATTCTAATCCTGTGGGGTTTAGTTGCGTTATTAATTGCAATGTTATTTTATGGAATCATCAATGAACATGTAGAACTTATCCCTATTATAATTTTAAGTTTGGCTACCGGATTTATTATTTGGGTTTTATTGGATACTCGATATGTGATAAAAAATAATCTTTTACTGTATCGATCTGGACCTATTCGAGGAAATATTGATATTACTAAAATTAAGAAAATAAAAGCGTTTTCTGGTTTAAATGTTCCTGTAATATTAAAACCAGCCCTAGACATTAAAGGTTTTATTATAACTTACAATACTTTTGACGATGTGTTTATATCGCCTTCTAAAAGTGAGATATTTATTGCTGAGTTAAAAAAAATAAATCCGAATATTGAGGTTTTATAATACTGTATGTAGAGTATAAAAAAAAGGTTAGATAGTGTTGAATTATCTAACCTTTTTTTTGAAATAAATATGTAATTACTTAACGGCCAACAAAGAAACAAATTCTATACTTGGCTCTTTTGACAATAATTCGCCTGCATTTGCCATTAGTGCTTCGGCAATTTTCCCTGCTAAATGAGCCTTACGACCTTCTTCGGTTTCAAATGTGTCAAAGATTCCAAAAGTCGATTCGCCTATTTGCCATCCATACCAGTTGATAGTATCTGGCTCTTCTAAAACTAAAGGTAAAGCACTTTTTAAAAATGTAGCAACATCTTCTTCTCTTCCTGGTTTTGCTTCTAATCGAGCTAATAATGCAAATTTTTCCATAATTTATATTTTTTAAAATGTTATTTTACGGCGTTAGCTCCTGCTAATGCTACTTCGTGATCATTTTCTACCGAACTTCCCGAAACACCTATTGCACCAATAACTTCGCCTGAATTATTTTTGATAATTACTCCTCCTGCAAACGTAATTAAACCACCATTTGAATGTTCAATATTAAACAATGGCGCGCCAGGCTGAACTGCTCCACTCAAATCTGCAGTATTCATGGTAAAAAAAGCTGCTGTCTTAGCTTTTTTATGACTAATATCGATTGATCCTATCCAGGCACCATCCATTCTAGAAAACGCTGTGAGGTTTGCACCCGAATCTACAATACAAATATCCATTTTTGTATCAATTTCTGTAGCTTTTTGTATTGCTGCTTCAATAGCAATTTGTGCTTGTTTTAATGTAATATTCATTTTTATTGATTAAGATGTTACTAAATTGTTGTTTGAAATACGTAATAAAACTATTTGCGGTTGTAATAACTTACAATTGATGCTTTCGCCAAGGTATTTTGCCATAAATAAAACCCAACAATTGCAGGATTTGCATTTACATCTAACCCAAGTTTATCAGTTTTCAAAGCATATATTGTAAAAATATATTCGTGAATACCGTGACCTACAGGCGGACAAGGACCTCCATACCCCGGAGTTCCATAATCGGTTTTACTTTGCACGGCTCCTTTTGGAGTTAAGTTTAAAGCTAAATTGCCTGTTTTTGAGACCAACTCTTTTACATTTGCGGGAATATCAAAAACTATCCAATGCCAAAAGCCACTTCCTGTTGGGGCATCAGGGTCATACATTGTAATTGCAAAACTTTTTGTTCCTTCTGGAGCGTTAGACCACGACAACTCGGGAGAGATATTTTCGCCAGAACACCCAAAACCATTAAACTCTTGTTGCTTGGTAGCTTGACCTCCTAGATCGGTACTTTTTAACGTAAAATTTTGAGCCGAAACCGATTGAATCAATAAAAACGACAATCCTAAAAATAAATTTTTCATTTTTTATATTAATTTGTTTATACAAAAATAAAATTTCAAGGGAAAAAACAATAGAGGCAAACGTTCAAAAAGTGTAGCAAAAAGTTCAATTTACTTGCAGTTGATATTTTTTTGGGGTTGTTCCAAATTTTTGTTTAAAAGATTGTGTAAAACTAGATAAACTTTCATATCCAATTATGTGGTACACATCACTTGGCCGTTCGTTTTTTGATGATAGTAAATGAGCCGATTTTTCTAATCTGCGCTCCTGTATCCATTTGCTTGGCGACATTTTGTATACTTTGTTAAACTCTCTTTTGAAAGTAGACAAACTCATGTCGCACAAAAAAGCCAACTCATCTAATGATAATTTTGAATATATATTGCGCTCTACAATTCCTTGCAGTTTTATATTTTTTCGTTCTGCTTTTTGATTTTCTAAATCAAAGAAAAACAAAACTTCAGAGCCAAATTTTTGAACTAAATACAACAATATTTCTTCTAACTTTAGGGTGATAAAAGCATCGGAAACAACATTTTCTGACTCTAAAAGTTGGTTTAAAGACATAACAAAATTTTTGATAAATACGTCATACTCTAAAACTAGAAATGACTTTTCGGCAAGTATCAATTTTTGTTTTGAAAGTAAGGTTGTAGCATGTTTTGATTTGAAATGTGTTATAAAATTTTGATTGAAAAAGAATAGCAAACTCGAGTATTTCTTTTGTGTTGACAGATTTTCAGACATGAGGCAGTTTCCTGATTTTGCCAATACAAATTGATTTTCTGAAATTTTTTGGGAAGCATCGTTATGATACAATTCTTTATTTCCTTCGATAAGGAAACTTATTAAATTTGTATTTAATGTAATTTTTGATTTACTGTTATCACTATTACTTTGAAAATAATAAACAAAAACATCATTTGTGTTTTTTGATGAATCAATAAATAATTCGGGTAAATCTAGTTTATGCATTTTTAAATTATTTAAAGTAAAATTCAAATACAAAAATAGTTCTAAAAGTTCATATTAAAAATAAAACCTTAAACCTAAATAAAGTTTGGTACTACAGTAGTCTTAATTTTACAAAATATTAATACAAACTTTTAAATTTTGTAGGCTGTGCTTCATTCATAACAGCATACACTTTTTCAAATATATCTTCGACAGATGGTTTTGAAAAATAATCGCCATCGGTTCCATAGGAAGGTCTGTGAGATTTTGAAGTAAGGGTTTGCGGCGCACTGTCTAGATGTTTGTATCCGTTTTGAACTTCAATTATTTGTTGCAAAATGAAAGCGCTTGCTCCTCCTGGCACATCCTCATCTATTATCAAAAGTCGGTTTGTTTTAGCAATACTTTTTACACAATCATGATTTATATCAAACGGCAACAACGATTGAATATCTATAATTTCGCAGTCTATACCAATAGATTGTAACTCGGCAGCGGCTTGCTCAACGAGTCGCAAAGTAGAACCATAAGATATTAAAGTAATATCGGTTCCTGTTTTGATAGTTTCGACCACGCCAATTGGGGTTTTAAATTCGCCCAAATTGGTTGGCATTTTCTCTTTCAATCGATACCCGTTCAAACATTCTATAACCAAGGCAGGCTCATCTGTTTGAAGCAAGGTGTTGTAAAATCCTGCAGCTTTAGTCATGTTTCTAGGTACCAAAACATGAATGCCTCGAATGGCGTTTATAATCATTCCCATAGGCGAGCCAGAGTGCCAAACGCCTTCTAGTCTGTGTCCTCGGGTTCTTATTATTAAAGGTGCTTTTTGTGTGCCGGCAGTTCTAAATTGTAGTGTAGCAAGGTCGTCACTCATAATTTGAATGGCATAAAGCAGGTAGTCTAAATATTGAATTTCGGCAATTGGTCGCAAACCGCGCATAGCCATTCCTATGCCCTGCCCTACTATTGTAGCTTCCCGAATACCTACATCGGCAACCCGAAGTTCGCCATATTTTTCTTGCATTCCTTCCAATCCCTGATTTACATCTCCTATATTACCTGCATCTTCGCCAAAAACTAAAAGCTCTGGATATTTTGAGAATAGCGCATCAAAATTGTCTCTCAAAACCAATCGGGCATCAACAGCTTCGGCATCGGCATGAAATGTAGGCTTGACTTCGGGCACTGAACTAACATTTTGATCTGACTGAGAAAATAAATGAGAACTAAATTTTGGTTGTATTTTGTTGGTGTACTTTGTTATCCAATCGGCAAGTTCTAGTTTGCTGTTTTCGGCAACAACCATCCGCAAGACTTTTCGAGCGGTAGTCAGAATATCTTTGCGAATAGGTTCTTTAATACCGGCTAAGTCGGCACTTAATTTTTGAATAAAAACTTTTTGTTCGCTTGCCGTTGCTGTAGCATTTAATAACGAAACTAGCTCACTTTGCTCCTCTTTTACAGGATTTGAAAATGCCAACCAAGCTATTTTTTTTCCAGCCAAAACATCTTTTTTGGCTTGTAAGTCTATCTCGTCGAGCTCTAAAACTGTGGCCAAATTATTTTCGAGTACCCAATTTCGCAGCTGTGCCAAACAATCAAATTTTGCTTCCCATGCTAGTCTGTCTTCATTTTTATACCGCTCGTGACTGCCCGATGTAGAATGTCCTTGTGGTTGCGTTAACTCACGAACGTGAATCAAAACAGGAACGTGTTCTTTGCGAGCAATAGTTGCCGCTTTTTCATAGGTTGCTACCAATGTGGGATAATCCCAACCATTTACAGTAAAAATTTCGTAACCTTCTCCATTTTCAATAGTAGTGTCGCGCTGAAATCCTTTCAAAATTTCAGATATATTTTGTTTTGTAGTTTGATGTTTTGCATGAACCGATATTCCGTATTCGTCATCCCAAACACTCATAACCATAGGAACTTGAAGCACTCCTGCGGCATTTATAGTTTCAAAAAACAATCCTTCAGAGGTAGATGCGTTTCCGATAGTACCCCAGGCAATTTCGTTTCCGTTTACAGTAAATTTTGTTTTATCGCCCAGCCCAGACACGTTTCTATATATTTTTGAGGCTTGTGCCAAACCGAGCAATCTAGGCATCTGACCTGCAGTTGGCGAAATATCGGCGCTAGAATTTTTTTGATTCATAAGGTTTTTCCAGTTACCATTTTCGTCTAGCGAATGGGTTGCAAAATGCCCACCCATTTGTCTTCCGGCACTCATTGGGTCAAAATCTAAACTAGTATGACCATACAAACCTGCAAAAAATTGTTCAATCGATAAGGCTCCAATAGCCATCATAAAGGTTTGATCGCGATAGTAACCCGACCGGAAATCGCCATTTTTGAAGGCTTTTGCCAGTGCTAGTTGTGGCACCTCTTTCCCATCGCCAAAAATACC
The DNA here is from genome assembly GCA_025351785.1 of Flavobacterium sp. Lineage (GTDB taxonomy): Bacteria > Bacteroidota > Bacteroidia > Flavobacteriales > Flavobacteriaceae > Flavobacterium. Next base: position 59,813 of record JANXVF010000118.1, on the reverse strand, counting down.
AAACTTTGCTTTGCCTGTAAGCACCTCGCGCCGTCCTAGCAAACTGCATTCTCTGCTAACAGTAGCAATTTTATAATCGTTTAAAACTTCGGCTTTAAAATCTTCAAAAGTAAGTTCTATTTTGTTTTGTGTTTCGGTCATCATGGAAAGAAATTTCTAAAAAAAACAAATTTAATAAAAAAGATGTATTTAAGTTAGTGCTTTGAAAAAATATACTTTGGTACTGATATTTTATCGATTAAAATTGCACCAAACCATAAATTATAGTAAATCGATTGCCAAAGAAACAAAGAATATGATCCTGTGGCTGGAATATATTTACTCTAAATCGATAAAAAACGACGTATACTTTTAAATAAATATATAGAAACTACGTGTTGTATTGTGTTTTTTGCGTGCAGTTCGTTCCGCCACTTCTCGTCAGTTGCGAACTTCGGAACGAATTATTTTTCCACTAAGATAATATTTCTTGCGAAACGTGAACGTACCACAAAATTCGCAATTGCGAGAAACGGCTGTTAGCTGATGGTTTTTTCATTTTCTTTTTTTCTTATTTCATCGAGTTTTTGTCCAGCTTGAAAATAGATTAAAATTGTAAATACACCCGTAATTATTGGTGTTAAAAAAAACACCCAATCAAGTACTTTATTTAGTCCTATTTTCAAGTACAATATTTTGACAGTGTAGTATTCAAATAGAAAGGGAAAAAGTACTAATCCAATTACAGTTGGAATCCAAAACAATCCAAGGAAACAACCCAGTTTTCTTGATTTTACTTGAGCACTGTGATAAATAATGTGATCAGCAAATGAAAATGGTTTAAGTCTTTCATTTAGATATGAAGTTTCGTTAATCGAAAATATTTTTGAAGTTAGATTTTTGGAAATAAATTTTTGTTCAATTAATTCAATCCACATTGCTGCATATTTGTAATAACAATAAGCAAAAATTGAAGGGATTATAGAAATGGCAAACAAATTATCTTTGAGTTTAAATGGACCAATTGAAATCTCACTAATTTTTGTCTCTACAATTAATGGAAATGCAAAGACAGTTAAAACCATAATTGTTAAAAGAATATTCAAAAATTTTCTATTTTCATCAATTCTGAAATTTAGTAAATTCAAATATTTCTCTTTTAATTCAGATGTCTTTAGTTGTTCAACAACAATTTTTGAAATTTGTTCTTCCTTTGTCATTTCGTTTTTTTAAACTATCAGCCAACGTCTCGCGTCTTCATGAAGTGGCGAACTTCGTAACCGATTTTTTTCCGTTAAAGATAAAATTTCTTGCGAAAAATAAACGTGAATTTACCACAAATTTCGCCATTTCGTGAAACCGCTGTTGGCAGAAGTACATCTTTTTTTAGGTTATTGAAATTGTATTTTCAATTGTATCAATACAAAACTTTGTACTTTCTAAGAAATCAAGTCCTAAGGGTCAATTATAATCTGAAAATATGCCGTGTGCAATGAAATCGTAAACCTGAATTTCAAATTTCTCTTTTTTAATGCCTAATGATGCAAAACTTTCTAATTCAAAGACTTCGGTTTCAATGATTCCGTTTGCAGTTTCAATCTCAACAATTCCAATACAATCTTTTAAATCGTGACCTAGCAAATATAAAGCGTTACTGTCAATAGTTGTATTTGTAGCTCCAGTATCAAGAATCATTTTTAGTTCGTATTTTTTGTCAATTTCTACATTAACAAGAATTAATCCGCTTTCTGGTTCTCTTTTAAATTTGTAAATCATTTTCTTGAAATTCGGTTAAAAATTCCAGTTATTTTTCTTGTCGGTCGAAATGTTCCAGTATAAATCAACGTGATTTTGTCAAAACTTGCTGTTTTTTCTCTGCCAATATAACAAACTTCTCTTTTGTCTTTACTATGGAATAATGGAATTCCCGATAAAACGTCAAGTTTACTTTCGTCCATATTTGGATTTCCAAGCAAAACCCATTCATTTGGATAAAGATTTTTAATTTCTGTTATGTTTACCAAATTTTCCATTTATTATACTTTTAAATAAGTACAAATTTACAACAAATATTCAAGTTTAATACTTTGCAAAATTTATTTCAATTTTATATCGAATTTGCTAGTATTTTTGGCGTATTTCTGCTAACGTCTCGCGGCTTCTTGAAGTGGCGAACTTCGGAACTGATTATTTTCTGTTAAAGATAAAAATTATTGCGAAACGTAAACATGAAATTACTACAAAATTCGCAATATCGCAAAACCGCTGTTATGCAACGTTTTTTTCTTTTCTGATATTATTAATTCTCTTTACTTCGCTCAATTTTTTGGTCATTTCATTTTCTATATCGAAGTCATCTTGAATTCCCAACCAAAATTTTGCCGAATTTCCAAAGTATGCACTTAATCTTACAGCTGTATCTGCAGAAATTCTTCTGTTACCCTTAATTATTTCAGATATTCTTGTCTGCGGAATATCTAAATCTTTAGAAAGTCTGTATTGCGTAATTTCTAAAGGAATTAAAAATTCTTCTAATAAAATTTCTCCGGGCGTTATGTTTTTTAGCTTTTCCATTTCTTATGTTTTTTAATGATAATCTATAATTTCAACTTCTAAAGCATTTCCGTTATCCCATTTAAAAATAATTCTCCACTGATTATTTATTCTTATACTGTTGAATTCTTTCAAATTTCCTTTGAGTTTCTCAAGTCTATTTGCTGGCGGAATCCTTAAATCGATGACATCAATTGAATTATTTATCATTCTCAATTTTCTTCTAGCTGTATCTTGAATTTCTCTTGGAAGTTTCTTTGATACAATTCCGTTCCAAATTTTTTCAGTTTCCTTATCCTTAAATGAAACAATCATACTCTTTTTTCTGTTACTAACGTCAAAGATAAGTATTAATTTGGTGGGTTTTTCATTTAAGCAGGATTTTCTCGAAAATGTTGCATAACTACCAATATACGCAGTATCTGGGCTGTCTTGCGTGCAGTTCTACCAATATACGCAGTATCTGGGCTGTCTTGCGTGCAGTTCTACCAATATACGCTGTATCTGGGCTGTCTTGCGTGCAGTTCTACCAATATACGCAGTATTTGGGCTGTCCTGTGTGCAGTTCTACCAATATACGCAGTATCTGGGCTGTCCTGTGTGCAGTTCTACCAATATACGCAGTATCTGGGCTGTCCTGCGTGCAGTTCTACCAATATACGCAGTATCTGGGCTGTCTTACGTGCAGTTCTACCAATATACGCAGTATCTCATTTGAAAATTATAAATAAAACAAAAAATGTATTTTTTGATTTAAATAAATTTTATTAAATTTGGTAAATAACAATATAAAACCAACCCTTATGAAAAATTTACATTCTTTAAATGAATCACGATTGCTTAATCTCGAATTTGGTCAACATTTTAAAAGCATCGTCAACAACATTGCATTAATAGGAGATGCCACAGTTATTACTGATCCTATTGTTCAAAGTTATGTGTCAAGTTTAAAAACCAAAGCACTCGATTATGACAATGCAATGCTACAAATTGTAAAAAGTGATGAAACCCTAAAAATTGCTCATGCAGACATGCTTCGTGATGATGCCATAAAAAGTGCTTTGCGGTATTTGTTAGTATTTGAATTAACAAAAGATGCCTCAAAAAAACTAGCTTATGATAGTTTGGATACCGTTTTTAAAACATACAAAGGCTTGCAAACTTTTAACTATGAGCAAGAAACAAACGGACTTGTAAATTTGGTTGCCGAGTTAAACACGCCAAAATATGCAGCGCACATAGCGGCATTGAAAATGCAAGATTATGTTGCCGAAATGGAAACTACCAATACTGATTTTAACACACTTTTTGAAGGGCGCACACAAGAGGTGGCGGTAAAAGTGGTATATGATGTGCGAACAATGCGCAAAGAAATTCAAACCATATCAAAAGATTTAAACGGATATGTGTTGAGCCTAGCCAAAGCAAAACCGACTGATTTGCAATATGAAAAAATATTAAATGTGATCAATACCGTTCGGAAATATTATTCTGATTTGCTTGCCAAACGCAAACCAATAAAAAAAGGAGAAATCCCTGTGCCTATTCCACCAATGGGTTAATTGAATTATATATGTAGGTTGGTGGCTAGTTTTTCTCAAAAACAACCTTATTAACTAAAATTAAATTAAAAATAATTATGACTGAAATAAAATCAATTCTGTTTATAATACTTTTCATTATTTCAAAACCATTAATGGCTCAAACTAATTATTATAAAATGCCTGATGGAAAAATTTTAAGCGAAGATATTTTTAACAAACAGAAAACTGATATGGTAGAAACAGGTAACATAAAAGTAGATGTTGAAAATATTATTAGACGAAATGATTCGATAATAAAGGATGTTAAATTAACTTTTTTAGATCCATTTGAAAAGCATAAAAAAAAGATAGGTACAAAATTTGAAATTCAAAAGTTCAAAAACAAAGAAGGGTTGAATTATAATGAAAATTATCTAGATGGTAAATTTACATTAATTAATTTTTGGGCTACTAGTTGTGGACCTTGCGTTAAGGAATTTCCCGATTTGAATAGAATAAAAAAACAGTTTAAAAATTCTGTGAATTTTGTTGCGATAACTTTTGATGATACTTCAAAAGTTGAAAATTTTCTTAAAAAACATAAATTTGATTTTGAACAGATTACAGATTCAAGAATCCAACTTGACGCATTAAAAATAAATGCCATACCAATGAGCTTAATACTTGATAAAAAAGGCGAAATTTTAAAAGTTTATGGTGGATTAATCACGGATAACGAAAAAGAAGTTATTGAAACATTAAAAAAATCATTATAATAATTTTGTAACTTAAATATTAAATCTACCACCAACAGCGGTTTTGCGATATTCTAGGCTAGGGATTAATCTGAAAGTAAGTTTTATAAATCAATAATTTATTTATATTTGTGAAACTCGGTGCTGCATCATTCTTGATATCGCAAAGCCTGAGAGACGGGAGCGGTCAATTTTTTTTCCGAACGAAAAAATTAACTCACCATTAAACCAAAAGAAAATGAATAGATTTCTCTACTTTAAAGTGACATTTTTATCTATTTCTACAGGTCTTTTCGTAGGAATCTTAGTTTACGGATTATTTGATGTTGATTTTTCAATTAATCATGCAATAACAAAATTATTATTCAAATCTTTAGTAATTGCAATTGGAACAGGATTGATATTGGGAATATTGAATATGTTTTTTAAAATTGGTAATTTCCAAAAGAAAAAAAACTAAAAAGTGATAGAATGAAAGTAAGTTTTTAAAGATCTCAAAACATAAATAACATAAACAATTTATTGTGAAAACGAAATAAATGTTTAAGTAACTGAAGTTGTTTATTCTGAAAAATATAAAGGCGAGTTTAAATTAACGAGAAAAAAATAATTCAACAATACTAAATTATAAATCAAAAACGCTCAAACCTCCAGTTTGAGTGTTTTATTTTAAAACCACTTACGCGTAAACAAATTGATCAAAGTACTGGGGTTAAAAGCAACAATAAAACGGATTCGTTCGGCATATTTGGGTTGTGAAATTTCCCAACCGTTGTTTGAATATACAGGGAAATACAATTCAAAATAATCGGTTACAAGGTTTAACCGTATTCCTGAGTCATACACAAATCGGGCTTTTTGAAGTTTATTTTTCATCAAGCCTAAATCGCCATAAACTTCTATCCAATTCCAAATATTAACACTTCCATTTGTAGTTGTAATCCATTGATCGGCAAATTGATTTGGAATTTTAGATTTAAATCCTCCTTCTGCCTGAATATATTCTTGACTAAAAATGCCACTATCTTCTGATCGTCCCAGATAATTATAATCAAATAAATAATCTGTTGGACGGTCTAACGAAAAATTAAAATAGGAAGTAGTTGTGGCATTGTATAAAAAAGTTCCTGCATAAAAACGTAAATTTACCTGACGGTTATTATCATACAATCTTCTAAAACCAACGTCGATACTTGCTTTTCCAAAATCTTTAGAAATTTGCAAATCAGTAGAATAAGCAAAATGTTTTGTTATTTCTGTTTTTATACTCGAAAAACGCGCATCAAATACCGAATAGGAGCCTTCGAACGTATTTTTTACAAACTGGCTGTGCTCTCTGTTTACAGTCACACCTCGAAGTGATATGAATTGTTTTTTATTATCCCGATAATCATTTTCACGAAAACGAAAAGAAACATAGGGCGTGAATTTTTTATAAAAAGCATCGGGTGCATAATGAAAATATTCGCCACTCAAACCATACCTGATATTGTATAATTTTCCCTCCCGATTGTATTGATTTATAAAAGTAGAAAAACGACCCGAAAAAGATTGCGATTTTGTAGAATAAGAAGGAGTAACATCAATATTAAAAGGCTTATCTAGAATAGTTCGATTGTGAAAACGCATACCGCCAATAAAGCCGTCATATAAATTGTACTCTAAGGTAGGCACATATAAAATCTGATTGTATTTAGGATCTTCTAAATCTTTAAGAAAGTTAAATTTTAATGGTTTATTTAATAAATTAAATGATTTTAACGATTTCCAATTGTTTCGCAAATTATATTCGGGAACTTCATTATTATAATTTATAACAATTTTATCAGCGTCATATCGTTTAAAAGTATAAACAGAATCGGGTTTTACGGCATCAATCCATTGTTTAAAAACTATATTTTTATGTTTCAATCCATAAACAGGAATCGGGACGTTTGCTTGCGTTTTATTTTTGATACTGAAAGATACCGTATCATCATGTTTAGAAACCACATCAAATTTATAATCAATTAAATCTCTCGAGTTAATTATTGTTTTAAAAAACCAATCAACATTTGTGGTAGTATTTTCTTTTAATAATGCTTCAAATTTAGATACATCGGTGGAGTTAGTATTAGAAAATAATATAAAATCGGTTATTGTTTTTTGAAGGATAGAATTGCCCAAATAGGAATCTAGATATCTAAAACTTAAACCTGCTCTATATTTGGAGGCAATTTTTTCGTTAAACTTTATCAATTCAGATTTAGGATTTCCTAATGATTGATCTAAGTTTTTTCGTGCCATAAGCATATAAAAATAGCTGTACTGCTCATTAAAGTCAAGAGAAATTAGATGAAATCCTTTCAGTAATTTTAATTTGGCTATACTTCCCATCATTTTATAATTTGGAAAAAATTCGTCGACATATTTCATCATAAAATGTATCTGTATGGCATCAAAAATCCAATTGTCTTTTCGTGAATCGACTTGCATTGTAGTTTTTAAATAATTATTTAAAAAGGTTTTCAAAAACTTCATTTCAAAAAGATACTCATTTGTAAAAGGACTAATAAATGACGGCAACTGATTTAAACCATAAAAAGGATTTTCGTCATAATCTTGTTGCGAAATTACGATTTTTGTTTTTGGATATTTTCCTATGTTTTCTGATACATAATTTACAATTTTATCTACAATTATAGCCTTTTGAATATCGTCTAATTTAGCATCTTGAAGATTGGTAACCACCTCTAAATTTTCATTTCTAAAAATAGAAAACTTAGGTTTTGACTGAATATACAATGAATTTGTAAGCACTTCAGTACTATGGTATGTATAGGTTGAAGCCTCTTTATTGATTTGAATTAAATCTGAAATGGCACTAAAATTTTCAGGAACAGTAAGTTGCAAATCTACTGTTGAAATAGCATTTACAGCATCGTCAATATTCAAATTACTGTATTTTACAAACTGGTGATTTTCATATCTGACAGGAGTCAAAAACCAGTTTTTCAAACTCATTTCTCCCTTAAAATTATAACCATAACCTGTAAACTTTTCGCTAGGAATTTTTAGGGTGTAACTTAAATTTAAAAGTATTTTTTGATTCGGTAAAATTTTATCCTTTAGTTGCACTTCGACCAAATCTGGTTGATTTAGAACTCTATGCCAAGAAACTAAAGTGCTCGATTGATCTGATATAATTAAATCTGTTGTACTACCTCTTTCTTTTTCTGTCGAGAGATGAAAACTACGCACAAATTCATCTGAAAATCGTTTTCCTAAAGGAGAATTTTTATCAGAATATGCGTTATTCCAATCATTTAAAATTATAGTACTTAACGTATCATTTGATTGATTATAAAAAGTTAATTCTTGTTTTACAACTAAATTTTTATATTCGGCTGAGGCAACTACTCCCAATTTTGAATAGTGTTGTGCTTGAGTTTGTCTAGTTAAAAACAAAACGATTACAAAAAATAAAATTTTAATCTCAAATTTCAATGTAACAAATTTTTAAGTCGCTAATATAGTTACTTACGATTAATAGTGATGAAATAGTTTTAAATAAAAAATCCAAATTCTCAAAATTAACTTTTGGAATTTGGATGTGTATTTTTATTAGTTTTACCTTAAAAATTTGGACTCAAATTATATTTTTTATAGAATCGATCTAACTCCTCTACAACTTCATCCTCGGTATCTACAATTTTTATTAAATTTAAATCTTCAATATTAGCATTGTGCTCCTCAGCAATCATAACATTTTTTATCCAATCCATAAGTCCAGACCAATATTGAGAACCTACCAGTATAATTGGAAATTTACCAATTTTTTTTGTTTGAATTAGTGTTATTGCTTCAAACATTTCGTCTAAAGTTCCAAACCCGCCAGGCATCACAACAAAACCTTGCGAATACTTTATAAACATGACTTTACGGACAAAAAAGTAATCAAAATTCAAATTTTTATCTTTATCAATATACGGATTGTAATGTTGTTCGAACGGCAATTCTATATTTAATCCTACAGAAGTACCTTCGCCAAGATGTGCACCTTTATTTCCAGCTTCCATAATTCCCGGACCTCCACCAGTTATTACTCCATATCCAGCTTTGCTAATTTTATAGGCAATTTTCTCGGCAAGTAAGTAATATTTTGTGTCAGGCTTTGTTCGTGCAGATCCAAAAATGGAAACACAGGGGCCAATTCGTGCCATAGTTTCATATCCGTTTACAAATTCTGACATTATTTTGAATATTGCCCACGAATCGTTAGACCGAATTTCATTCCAAGTTTTCTGTTTTAATTTATCTTGAATTAAATCATCTTCATTCTTAAATTCTTCAAATTTCATATATCTCTTATTTTAAATTTTCATTTTTTTGCTTGTCAAATTTATAACTTTAAAATCATTGTTGAAATTTATTTTTTGTATGAAAACAAATTTGAAGAAAATCAAGTTAGTTAGATTGATTTAATCTAGTCTTTTGAGCATTTAAAATTTTAGTTAAATAGGGTTTAATTTGACTTTCGATATCATTTTCAGAAAATTGCAATGCTTTTGGATCAGTTACTAGTTGTAGCCATGGTTTCGCTACATTAAAATTATAAGAGCCAAAAACCACAACTGGAGTTCCTTGTGAAATAACAGTTACTTTATCCTTAACAATCCACTGATCTGCCCAAGTGTATAAAAATTTTGCATCTTTTTCTAACAATCTTAAACAAGAGTGTGATGCAGGATAACCAGGTAATTTATATTCATGAAAGCCAACTCCAAGTTTATTTTCAATATTAAAATTCCATCTCAGGTCCCATTCATCATTAAAAGTACTAGTTGTTTTTTCAGCTTTCCAATTGGTAAAAAATAATCCAGTTGGAGTTAAATCTTTTGCTCTTCCCATACTTGTAGGACCAGCATAAACTAAATTTCCATTTTCATAAGCTCCAAAAGTTTGGGTTGAATATGAAAACAAAATAATTTTATCAACTTCTTGCAACACATTTATCTGCAATGGAAATGGAAGATAATATACAATATCGCCACTAAAATCGGAAGGCACAACTATTGAATCTAACTGAGAAACTGTGGTTTTATCAACTCTATTTGATGCAAATACAACTCCAAGCTTGATACTATCAGACTTATTTTTTTGAAGCCAATCTTTAGTGTTTTCAAGAGTGTAAGAAAGTTTTTTAGGCGCAATTCTAACAATTACTTTTTTTTCTTTTTTGCTTTGAAATTGATTGCAAGATAAAATAAGAACACTTAAAAAACAGGCTACAACTAAAATTGAATTTTTCATATAATTTTTTTGGCAAAATTCAATTTTTAATTTCTAAATAAGTTATATAATTATAGGATAGTATTATTAAATTTTACTTTAATAAAAATAATTTGAAATCCTCATAATTAGAAATTTTAATGCTCTTTTTTTGTTTACCTAAAACACTTTCTATTTGTTTAGGAATATCTAAAGTAATTTTTAAAGCGGGTTGTACAACATCCAAAAACTTTATTGGATGCGCTGTTTCTAAAAAAACTCCAATACATTCGGCATGATTTGGCATCTCTTTTTTTAATCCTAAATACCCAATCGCTCCGTGTGGCTCAGAAATATATCCTGTATTTACATAAATATTTTGCATTTCAAAAAGCGTTTCTTCATCAGAAAATGAGTATGAAGAAAAATCTTTTTCAAATTCTGATAAATCATTATTATATAATTCTTGAATGCGAATAAAATTACTCGGGTTTCCAACATCCATAGCGTTAGAAATTGTAGCAATAGATGGTTTTGATTGGTATTTCCCGTCTACTAAAAAACGTGGAACTGTATCGTTAGAATTTGTAGATGCTACAAAATGGGAAATAGGTAAGCCAATTTTTTTTGCAATAATTCCGGCACAAATATTTCCAAAATTCCCACTTGGACAGGAAATTATCAATGGTTTATTAAATTTTTTTAAAGCTTTATAAGCAAAGAAAAAATAAAACATTTGTGGTAACCAACGAGCTATGTTTATTGAATTTGCAGAAGTCAAATTTTTATGCTTTAAATCTTGATCTAGAAAAGCTTTTTTTACAATATCTTGACAATCATCAAAAACACCATCCACTTCGAGAGCAGTAATATTGTTTCCCAGCGTTGTTAACTGTCGCTCTTGAATATCACTTACTTTTCCCGAAGGATATAAAATCACAATATCAATACCTTTTACGCCTAAAAATCCACTTGCAACAGCACCACCGGTATCGCCAGAAGTTGCAACCAAAACTGTATTTTTTACATCATTGTTTCTATTAAAATAAGCTAAACATCTAGACATAAATCGAGCACCAACATCCTTAAATGCCATTGTTGGTCCATGAAATAGTTCTAAAGAAAAGATATCTTCTTCAACTTTAATTAAAGGAAAATCAAAAAATAAGGTTTCTTTTAAAATTTTATTCAATTCATTTTCAGGAATTTCATCACCTACAAATTGTTTAATAACCTCAAAACCTATTTCGTGATTTGATAAATTTTCGATAGTATCAAAAAAATCTTTAGGTAATTTTGTCAATTTTTCAGGAAAATATAAGCTATTGTCGGGAGCAAGTCCTTGTATAACTGCTTGCTGAAATGATACAAAGTGATTTTTATTATTTAGACTAAAATACTTCATTTTATTGATTTACAATTTATTATAATTTATTTTACAGCATTTGACTTTAAATCTTCCAACGATATTGTTTCTAAAGATTTTTGGTTTGTAGCCTCTAAAATAACTGGTGGTGCAACTCCAGCTTTCAAAGCATCTTTCCATCTATTTGCACACAAACACCACACATCGCCAGACTTCAAACCTGGAAATCCATAATTTAAATTTGGGGTTATTAAATCATTTCCTTTTGATTTTGAAAAGTTTAAAAATTTATCGGTCATGACAGCTGCAACCACATGAATTCCAGTATCATCTATCCCAGTTGAACAAAATCCATTTCTATAAAAACCAGTCATAGGAGCCGTACCTGCAATTTTTAAATCATCACCAAAAATATTCTTATCGGTCATTTCTATTTTATTTTTATTAATTAGTTTAACATCGTTTTCTTTGCTAATCAAACAATTTTGTTTGGCTTTTTGGTTTGTTTGACCAAGAATTAGACTCGTAAATAACAAAAAAATTAATTTTATTTTATGCATATTTTAGATTTTAAATTATTGAAACTCCGTTTGGATTTATTTTTGAAATGTGTACGTCAAAGCTAATTTCTGTATTTAAGTAACTTTCGCTCATAGCTTTAGCAACTTTTCTGCAAATAGATTTTCCTTTGCACAAAGCAAAAATACTGGGTCCGGCACCAGAAATTCCAGCTCCTAAAGCACCATTTTGTAAAGCAACCTTTTTTACAATATCAAAATTAGGAATTAAATGTTTACGTAGAGGTTCAATAATCACATCTTGTAACGAACGACCAATTAACTCGTAATTTGAAGTATATAAACCAGCAATTAAGCCTCCGAGATTTCCTGTTTGAATAATAGCATTTTTTAAGGTCACATTTGGAGATAAAATTTCACGCGCATCGGCCGTTTTGACCTCGATATGAGGATGTAAAACTACAGCATAAAGTTTGGTCGGTGATTCAATTCGAATAATATCTAACGGATTATAACCTCTCACTAACGTAAATCCTCCCAAAATGCAAGGCGCAACATTATCTGCATGTTCACACCCGCTTGCAACGACTTCACCTTTCATTGCAAAATTAACTAATTGATTTTTAGTGAATGGTTTTCCTAATAATTCATTAATTCCGAAAACGGCTCCAGCTGCACTTGCAGAAGAACTTCCGATGCCACTTCCTGCTTTTATTTTTTTTTGAATTTCTATTTCAAATCCGAAATTTATATCCAAATCTTTAAGTAAAGACAAACCTGCCACTCCAGCGACATTTTTTTCGGTTTCTAGAGGTAAATCGGCTCCGATAATTCTAGTTATTTTTATGCCTTTTTCTGATGATTTTCTGATAATCATTTCATCACCAATACCTTCTAAACATAAACCCATAACATCAAAGCCACAGTTGAGATTGGCAATTGTTGCTGGGCAGAATATTTTTATTTCATTCATAGTCATTGCGAGGCACGAAGCAATCTCTTTTAATTATTTTTAGTCGAATTTAATGTATTTATAATTGTTTGTGAGTTTAATTTATTTTTTTATGAATTTATTATTCGTGCAATTTATAGTTGAAAATTATATATTTCCAATTCTAATCACATCGGCAAAAATTCCAGAAGCTGTAACTGCAGCACCAGCACCCGCACCTTTTATGATTAAGGGTTGTTCGATATATCTATCGGTATAAAATTCTACAATATTGTCTTTTCCTTCCAGATTGTAAAAAGGACTTTCTTTTGGGATAAATTGCAAACCAACACTAGCTTTTCCGTTATCAAATGAAGCTACAAATTTCAAACGTGAATCTTTTGATTTGGCATCAGCTAAAAGATTTTCAAAATGTTTAGCATTTTTTGTTAACGATTTAAAAAAATCTTCATTATTACTGGTTTCCATACATTCTTGTGGCAAAAAACAATTGTTTTCAATGGCTTCTATATCCATTTCATAACCGCTTTCGCGAATAAGAATTAGAATCTTTCTGGCAACATCAACTCCACTTAAATCAATTTTTGGATCAGGTTCTGTAAATCCTTGTACGCCAGCTTCTGATACTACATCATGAAAATTATATGAATCACTAAAATTATTAAAAATAAAATTCAAACTTCCTGATAAAACCGCATTTATTCGATTGATTTTATCTCCAGAAGCAATTAAATGTTTTAATGTATCAATGATTGGTAAACCTGCTCCAACATTGGTTTCAAATAAAAATGGAGCATTGTATTTTTTAGAAAGATTTTTTAAATATTTATAGTTTTCAAATTGTGACGAACAGGCTATTTTGTTGCAGGTAACAACTGCGATATTTTGTTTCAAAAATTGGTCATAAATGGATGCAATAGTTTCATTTGCAGTGATATCTACAAAAATAGAATTTCTTAAATTGAGTTCTTTTACTTTTGAAATAAATTCAGAAACATTTGCAGTTTCGCCATTTTCTAAGAGTGATTTCCAATCTTTTAAATTCATTCCCTCTTCATCAAAAAACATTTTTCGGGAGTTTGACATTGCAATTACACGAAGATTTATTTTCAGATTTTCCTTCAAAAATTTCTTCTGTTGGTTTATTTGATCTATAAATTTTTCACCTACATTTCCAACACCCATAACAAACAAATTCAACTGTTTGGTATTGTCTTCAAAGAAACGTTCGTGTAAGGTATTTAGTGCTTTTTGGACATCTTTTTCGTTGATAACTACCGAAATATTTCTTTCGGAAGCACCTTGTGCAATTGCCCGTATATTCACGTTGTTTTTACCTAAAGTACTAAACATTTTGCCACTCAAACCTTGATGATTTTTCATGCTTTCGCCAACAAGGGCTAGAATGCACAAATCTTTTTCGACAATACAGGAATCAATTTTATTTTGACTAATTTCAATTTGAAATTCAATCTCAATGGCTTTTTTTGCAATATCTGCATCTTGGTTTTGAATTCCTACACAAATAGAATGTTCTGATGATGCTTGGGTTATAAAAATTACATTGATACTGCATTTTGAAAGAACAGAAAATAAGCGTCTAGAAGAACCTGCAATACCAATCATTCCTGATCCTTCGAGTGTTAAAAGCGCAATTTTATCAATATGTGAAATCCCTTTAATTGGATTGGCATTTGAATCAGGATTGCTAGAAATTAGTGTTCCATATGCTTCAGGATCAAATGTATTTTTAATCCAAATGGGAATATTAGCTTTAAGAACAGGCTGAATAGTTGGTGGATATAATACTTTGGCACCAAAATGGGACAATTCCATAGCTTCTTGATAAGAAATACTTTCAATTGGTTGCGCTTGTTTTACGATTTTTGGATTGGCGGTAAACATTCCGTTTACGTCAGTCCAAATTTCTAAAGAAGTCGCATTTGCGCCATTTGCAAAAATAGCCGCAGTATAATCAGAGCCACCCCGACCAAGAGTGGTTGTATTTCCATCTTCATCCGATGCGATAAATCCCGGCAAAACAACTACTTGAGATTTATTTGATGAAAAATATTTTTCTATTTTCTGATTTGTAAGCGGAAATTCAACAACTGCTTTTCCAAAATTAGAGTTTGTAATAATTAATTCGCGACTGTCTTTAAAATTGCTATTTGGTATAGTTTGTTGAAGCGCAACAGCAATAATTTGGGAGGACAAAAGTTCTCCAAAACTTGCAATTGCATCGGCTGTTCGTGGTGATAATTCACCCAATAAAAAACATCCGTCAAGTAGTGTTTGTAACTGATTTATTTGACTATTAATTTTAATTGTAAGTTGGTTTTGATTTTCGTAACTAACTAATTCTAATATTGTTGCAAAATGTTTTTGTTTTATTTCTTCAATTACTAATTTATAATTTTCATTTTTTAATGCAGCTCTCGAAGAAGCTACTAACAATAAATCGGTAATGCCACTTAATGCAGAAACTACTACTATCAAATTATCATTTTGTGCCTTTTGATTTATAATTTTGAGAACTAAATTTATATTTTGAGTGTTGGCAACCGATGTTCCTCCAAATTTTAGTACTATCATTTTTATTAATTTAATTTAAATTTATTAAAGCTTAAATTTTGTAAGTATTTATTGGCTAAAGATAAGTTTGAAATTAGAATTATCAAATTTCTTTCTTAAAAAATCACATTATTAATGATTATTTAAAAATTGTATTAAATAGAGGTTTATAAATGTAAAATCAATATCAAATTGTTCAAATTTTTTACAATATGAAATTTAAATTGGATTTTGATAAAATTTTACGGATTTTTGAAGTCAAATAGTATTATTCGATGGATGAAACGCATTACATAAGCTCAGAAATATTGCATTTAAAAAATTTGCAAGAAATTATTTCTCAAAATAAAAGTATATCATTATCTGAGGAGGCAAAAATAAATATCAAAAATTGCAGATCCTATTTGGATAAAAAAATGGATACAACTAACAGTCCTATTTACGGAATAAATACAGGATTTGGATCGTTATGTAATGTAAAAATTTCAAAAGAAAACTTATCCCAACTTCAAGAAAATCTCGTAAAATCGCATGCTTGTGGAACGGGTGACGAAATTCCAAAGGAAATTGTTAAAATTATGCTGTTTCTTAAAATTCAAAGTTTAAGTTACGGACATTCGGGAATTCAATTGCAAACAGTCGAACGATTAATTGAATTTTATAATAACAATATTCTTCCTGTTGTTTATGAGCAGGGTTCGCTTGGTGCAAGTGGCGATTTAGCTCCTCTAGCCCATTTATCCTTACCTTTATTAGGTGAGGGAGAAGTTTATTTTGATGGTAAAAAAGTACATTCATCCGAAGTTTTGAAACACTTTAACTGGCAACCAATTGTTTTGCAATCTAAAGAAGGTTTGGCATTATTAAACGGTACACAATTTATGAGTGCTTACGGCAGTTATATTTTGCTAAAAGCGATGAAATTTTCATATTTTTCTGATGTAATTGCTGCAATTTCATTAGAAGGGTTTGACGGTCGAATAGAACCTTTTAATGAGTTAATTCATTATATCCGTCCACATAAAGGACAAATAAATACTGCTAAACAAATCAGCGAATTACTCGATGGAAGTCAAATTATAAATCAAAAAAAACAACATGTTCAAGATCCATACTCGTTTAGATGTATACCACAAGTACATGGCGCTACAAAAGATACAATAGATTATGTAAATAAAGTTTTTGAGACTGAAATTAATTCTGTTACCGATAATCCAAATATATTTATCGAAGAAGATGTGATTATTTCTGGAGGAAATTTTCACGGTCAACCTTTGGCTTTAGCTTTAGATTTTCTTGCAATTGCACTTTCTGAATTAGGAAGCATTTCTGAAAGGAGAACGTATCAGTTAATTTCAGGACAACGAGGTTTACCCGCTTTTTTGGTCGATAATCCTGGTTTAAATTCGGGTATGATGATTCCGCAATATACAGCAGCAAGTATTGCAAGTCAGAATAAACAATTAGCAACTCCAGCTAGTATTGATAGTATTGTTTCGAGTAACGGACAAGAAGATCACGTATCTATGGGTGCAAACGCTGCTACAAAATGCTTTAAAATAATGGAAAACTTAGAACGAATTTTAGCAATAGAATTACTGAATGCTACTCAAGCAATAGAATTTAGACGACCACTAAAAACCAGTTCATTTTTAGAATCTTTTTTAAAATTATATCGAGAAAATGTTATGTTTGTAAAAGAAGACAGAATTCTGCATTATGATATCATCAAATCAATCAATTTTCTGAACAGTTTTATTATTGAAGTTTAACTAACCAAACACTTGAAAATTATGCGAGATTTAATATTTAATTTCAAAATTGATAAATTAAAAAGGACTGTTTTTATTGAAAAAGAATATGCATATGAAAAATCATTAGTTTGGGATACTTTTACTAAGCAAGAGCTTTTAGACCAGTGGTGGGCACCAAAACCATGGGAATCTAAATCAAAATATATGAATTTTGAAAAAGGGGGTAAACGATTTTATGCCATGGTTAGTCCAGAAGGCGATGAGCATTGGTCAATTCAGAACTACATTTTGATAAATCCTCAAAATAATTTCAAATTTTATAATGCCTTTGCAGACAAGGATGAAAATGCAGTTTTACCAGGCTCAGAGTGGGAACTAACTTTTACTGAAAATGATGGTATAACAAAAGTTGGTATTCATATTTATAATGAGTCTGCCGAAAGAATGGAACAACAATTAGAAATGGGATTTCAAGGAGGAATTACAATGACACTCAATAATTTAGAAAGTTTATTAAAAAGTTTATCATCAAAATAATTTTAAAATCTTTTACTAAATTTATTACGCTTCATCAAATTATATTGTATTTTTAAAAAATATTAATTAATTGAATAATTGACATCTAAATTAATTAATCTTCAATTTATATCAATTATTTTTTGATAAGATAATACAATATTCTAAATTTGATTTTCGAGATTTAAATGAATTTAAAATGATAATAAATTTGAAACAGTTATTTAAAAATAATAAAACAGTTTTTATTATTCTAATTTTTATTATTCTGTTTATTTTCATCATTTTGTATTTTAAAGTTGTAGAACATAAAAATATATTAGGCATCAAGCTCAATCCATCTGATGAAAATTTAGTTTTAAATGAAATTGATTTAAAGAACGATTCCTTAAATAAACTTGGTTTTTGTGCCATCGAGAATATCGTTATTACTGATGATGCGCCTGTAAGACGAACGGCTAATTATGCAAAATTTAACTCGGTGTACAACTTAAAATTTGGTACTGTAATTTACACAAAAAATATAGACAAAAACAGTAAAGTCACAAACGTTGATCAAACTTTATTGCAAAAAGAGAGACGCACAAACTATGTTGCAATATATGCCTTAAAACCAATTTTTTTGTCAGATAAACCCGTTGGATATATGTTAGAAGATGATTTTATAGAAAAATCGGCTTTTAAAGATTATGTTCCCAAACCTAAAGAAATCCCTTCATTACCAATTGATAACATAATAAAATCTGCAATTGAAGAAAATCTTAAAATTGAAAACGAAACATTTCAATATGCAAAAGATGTTGACCGTTACAATAAATCAATAATTTATTCTGATTTTAATAATGACGGAAAACAAGACTTTGCAATTATTTTAGACAATTTTGAGCTCATTAATTCTGGTTTATTTGTTTATTTTAAAAATATTGAAAACGATACTTATGATTTAATATACAAAAAATCATATCCCTCTTTTTTAAGCATTAAACAAATACCAAAAGAAACCAAAGTGATTGTAAATAACGAAAACACAACCTTTCCGCTTGACGGTTTTCAGATTACAAATACCAATTCGAACACCTACTTTTACATATATAACGATGAAACAAAATCGTTTATGGTATTTCAAAATTAATTTGTTGAAAATTAATGCTAACGGTTAATTTTTAATCCAAAATTGAAAATTGATAATTGATAATTATTGAATAATGGCTATATTTGACTGCTTAAATATTCAATAGATGCGAATTTCATACAACTGGCTCAAACAATTTTTAAAAATAGATTCTAACTCAGAAGAAATCGCTTCGATATTGACCGATTTAGGTTTGGAGGTAGAAATAATCGAGAAATATCAATCAATTAAAGGAGGTTTACAAGGAGTTGTAGTTGGTCATGTTTTATCTTGCAAAAAACATCCAGATGCTGATAGACTAAATATTACAACCGTTGATTTAGGAGATGGAACCCCAGTACAAATTGTTTGTGGCGCCACAAATGTAGCAAAAGGATTGAAAGTTCCAGTCGCAACAATTGGGACTAAACTACTTGATAAAGAAGGAAATGAATATGAAATTAAGAAAGGAAAAATAAGAGGTCAGGAAAGTCACGGAATGATATGTGCAGAAGATGAACTGGGTTTAGGAACAAGCCACGACGGAATTATGATTCTTGACGAAAAACTAAAACCAGGAACACTAGCATCAACAGTTTTTAATATTGAAAATGATGAGATTTTTGAAATTGGTTTAACTCCTAATCGAGCAGACGCAATGTCTCATTATGGTGTAGCCAGAGATTTACGCTCAGGTCTGATTCAAAAAAATACTTTCTTAGAATTAATAACTCCATCAGTATCAAAATTTAAAGTAGACAAACGAACTTTAAAAATTGATATTGATATTAAAGATTCAAAACTTTCGCCTAGATATTGCGGTGTAACAATTTCTGGAATTAAAATAAAACCTTCGCCAAGCTGGTTGCAAAATAGACTGAAATCAATAGGTTTAACTCCAAAAAATAATGTTATTGACGTTACAAATTATGTTTTACACGAATTAGGGCAACCACTTCATGCCTTTGACGCTTCAAAAATTACGGGTAAAGTTTATGTAAAAACACTTCCTGCCGGAACTAAATTTATAACCTTAGATGCTGTAGAACGAACTTTGCACGAAGATGATATTTTAATTTGTGACGATAATGGACCGATGTGTCTAGCAGGAATTTTAGGAGGGAAAAATTCTGGAATATCTGAAAATACTACTACTATTTTTTTAGAAAGTGCATATTTCAATCCAACAACTATAAGAAAAACAGCAAAAAGGCAAGGTATAAGTACTGATGCTTCATTTCGATTTGAACGTGGCATAGATCCAACTATAACAGAATATGCTTTGAAAAGAGCTTCTCTACTAATTCAAGAAGTTGCTGGAGGAGAAATAACTTCGGATATTATTGATATATACCCAAAAAAAATTGAAGATTTCACCGTTTTTCTTCATTATGAAAAAACAAATAAACTTATAGGACAAGAGTTACCTAAAGAAACAATTAAAAAGATTTTAGCATCGCTAGATATTAAGGTAAACAGTTCATCAGATGCTGGTTTGGGACTTATAATTCCTTCTTACAGAGTAGATGTTCAAAGGGAGGTAGATGTTATCGAGGAAATACTAAGGGTATATGGTTACAACAATATAAACTTTTCTAAAAAATTAAATGCCACAATTGCAAAATCCTCTCGAACAGAAGATTACAAATTACAAAATATTATATCAAACCAGTTAAATTCGTTAGGTTTCAACGAAATTATATCAAATTCGTTAACTACACCAGAATATTCAAAACTTTCTAATTTACTTAAAGATGAATATAATGTTAAAATGCTAAATCCACTGAGTTACGATTTGTCGGCAATGAGACAATCATTACTGTTTTCGGGACTAGAAGCTATTTTATTTAATATAAACAGAAAAAATTCTGATTTGAAATTATTCGAATTTGGTAAAAGTTATCGTAAATTATTATCAGGCTATAACGAAAAGAAACATTTAACTCTTTTTGCTACCGGAAACCAAATGAATGAAAGTTGGACAAATCAAAATAAGCCTAATGATTTCTTTTTATTTAAAGGATATGTAACAACGATTTTGACAAGGTTGGGATATGTTAAAACTAAAAATATACCTTTCACAAATGATATATTTTCTGAAGGAATCGCCATAAGTTATGGAAATGATATTTTAGTTGAATTGGGAACTGTTAAAAAAATAATTTTAAAATCATTTGACATAAAACAAGAAGTTTTTTATGCTGATTTTAATTGGGATTTAATCTTAAAATTAATTTCTAATAAAATAAAATTCACTTCTATCCCAAAATATCCAGAAGTTCGTAGAGATTTATCACTACTACTTGATAAAAATGTAACTTTTGAAAGTGTTTTTAATACTGCTAGGCAATCAGAAAAGATTTTATTAAAAGATATAAATTTATTTGATGTTTATGAAGGTAAGAATTTACCAGAAAATAAAAAATCATATGCTTTGAGTTTTATAATCCAGGATAACTCAAAAACATTAACAGATACTCAAATAGATAAAATTATGAGTAAGTTACAAACCAACTTTGAAGTAGAACTTGGAGCTACATTAAGATAATTGTAAAATCCAAAACAATATAAATAAAAAACCATCCTGCAAAAGGATGGTTTTCTTTTTTAACCTAACAAAAACAACAAATTTAAGATTTTGGTAATAATACTGTATCTACAACATGTATAACACCATTAGATTGATTTACGTCAGCAATTGTAACTTTAGAAGTACCGCCTTTTTCGTCAGTAAGTATAACACTTTTTCCTTTTAAAGAAGCTGTTAATGTACCTCCTGAAACAGTTTTCAAGGAAGCTTTCCCTTTTCCTGCTTTAATTTTTTTAACCAAATCAGCTGCACTAACTCTTCCAGCAACAACATGATATGTTAAAATTGTTTGCAATGTTTTTAAATTTTCAGGTTTTAGTAATGTTTCAACTGTACCTTTTGGTAATTTTGCAAATGCCTCATTTGTAGGTGCAAAAACTGTAAATGGCCCTTTAGATTGTAAAGTTTCTACTAAACCTGCTGCTTTTACTGCTGCAACTAGAGTTGTGTGATCTTTAGAATTTACTGCGTTTTCAACAATATTTTTGGTAGGGTACATAGGAGCACCTCCAACCATTACTGTTTTACCTTTCTGTGCAAATGTTGCACTAGTTGCAATTACTGTAACTGCTAAAACTAATGCCGAAAATAAATTTTTTGTTTTCATGATAAATTTCTTTTTTTAAAGTTATAAGTGAATTTACGCTGCTAAATTCTTTTTGGTTTTATAATTATTAAAAATTAACATTAGTTTAGTATTTGATAAAGTTAAAAAAAAATGATTATTTGTTTTAGAGTTTGAAACTAATTGGTTAATTTAGAATCAGATAATAATTTATTCCAATTATTTATAAAAACTTGTATTATGCTATTTAAAACGAAAACTTTAGTAGACGAATTGGTTTTAGAACGTAAAAAGTTTGCGACTAAAACTGATATTTTAGAAGAAGTAAAAGCAATTTTAGAACAGAATGAACTAGAGCGTTCATCAATTAGATTAACTTTAAAGGAAAAAAGTTCAACAAACTATAATAATTTTGAATTTGACTTAGTAGAAACTGAAAATATATTTCATATCAATCAAATTCAGAAAATTGCAATTGACTTTCGTTTACGTTTTTTAGACAGCAATTTATTTGCAAATGAAATTCCTGAGGAGGCAATTTCAAAAATTAGCAAATTAGAAAAACTTCACAATACAAAATTAGAAGGATTTAAAATAATGGCACCTAGTAAAACATTCAAACTAGACAATTATGACGATCCCTTATTATTTGCACCGATAGGGAATAACTATTATTATTTAATTCACCAATGGGGAAAAGATTTAGTTTGGTACAGAAAGTTACTAGTACTACCTTTTAGAACCATGTTCAATTTTGTGATATTTTGTGGTATTGTAAGTCTTTTAATTACATCGGCAACTCCGTTGGATAATTTAGGTAAAACAGTTCCGTTAGCTCCTATCATATTATTTTTATTCATGTTTAAGGCTGTTATTGCTTCATCAGCATATTACTTCTTTTTGATGGGTAAAAATTTTAATTCAGAAATATGGGATAGAAAATTTAAGGAGAATTAGGAAGTATTTTATAAAACACTATTTATAATTGCTCACATCCCTTTAATTGAAGTTCTGTTATAACAACATTTTTGATTACAACTATAAACTCGTCGTAGATAATCTAAATATTTTATATTTAATTTTAGAAGCTCAAAAGCATTATCTACACAAAAATAAACACTTTAAATAATGTTGTAATACAAAATCGAAAGAAACTGTTTTTGAATATGCTCAATTATTTTTTGTCATCACAACCTTGATATTCATTTATTTTTTCTTTTGAATATAAAAGAATGTAAAATAAAACACAGTAAATAACTTAAATAAAAAAGCTCTCAAAAAATTGAGAGCTTTTTAAGTATTTAGAAATTTGGAAATTTACTTACCTCCTTTTTCCATTTTTTCTTTTAGAGCAGCAAGAATATCATTATTGTCGCCTAGTGTAGATGCAGATGAATTGTTACTTGCAACGGCTTCAGCTACTGCTTTAACATTTTTCTCTTCTTCTTCACGGAAAATAGCAGTATGAGATGCTACTACTCTTTTGAATTCTTTATTAAATTCAATAACTTTAAAATCGGTTACATCACCTTTTTTAAGTTTTTTACCGTCTTCTTTTTCTAAATGACGAGTTGGTATAAATGCAACAACATCATCTCCAAAATCTACTGTTGCACCCTTGTCAACAATTTCAGAAATTGTACCGTTATGAATTGTTCCTACAGCAAAAGCTTCCTCGTGTTTATCCCAAGGGTTTGAAGTAGTTTGTTTGTGTCCTAAAGATAATTTACGACCATCAACATCTAATTCTAAAACTACAACATCAAGTTTATCACCAACATTTACAAATTCTGATGGATGTTTAATTTTTTTAGTCCAAGATAAATCAGAGATATAAACTAAACCGTCAATACCTTCTTCTAACTCAACAAATATTCCAAAGTTTGTAAAGTTTCTAACAATACCAGTATGTTTTGAACCTACAGGATATTTACCCGTAATGTCTGTCCAAGGATCTTGAGATAATTGTTTAATTCCAAGTGACATTTTTCTGTCGTCTCTATCAAGAGTTAAAACTACTGCCTCAACAACATCACCAACTTTTACGAAATCTTGAGCTGAGCGTAAGTGTGTAGACCATGACATTTCTGAAACGTGAATTAAACCTTCAACACCTTCTGCTACTTCTATAAAAGCACCATAATCAGCAATAACTACAACTTTTCCTTTTACTTTATCGCCAACTTTTAATTCAGCACCAAGTGCATCCCAAGGGTGGGCGTTTAATTGTTTTAAACCAAGTTGAATTCTTGTTTTCTCATCATCAAAATCAAGAATTACAACATTTAATTTTTGATCTAATTCTAATACTTCGCTTGGATGATTAATTCTAGACCATGATAAATCTGTAATGTGAATTAATCCGTCTACTCCACCTAAATCGATGAATACTCCATAAGAAGTAATATTTTTAACAATACCTTCAAGAACTTGTCCTTTTTGTAATTGTCCAATAATTTCTTTTTTCTGTACTTCAATATCAGCCTCAATAAGCGCTTTGTGAGATACTACAACGTTTTTAAACTCGTGATTAATTTTCACAACTTTAAATTCCATCATTTTGTTAACATATATATCGTAATCACGAATAGGCTTAACATCAATTTGCGAACCTGGTAAAAATGCTTCTATCCCAAAAACATCTACAATCATTCCGCCTTTAGTTCTACATTTTACTAAACCAGTAACAATTTCACCAGTTTCATTTGCAGCTATAACTCTGTCCCATGATTTGATTGTACGTGCCTTTCTGTGAGATAAAACTAACTGTCCGGTCTTGTCTTCACGAATGTCGATTAAAACTTCAACTTTGTCACCAACTTTTAATCCTGGATTGTAACGAAATTCATTTAACGAAATTACACCTTCAGATTTTGCATTGATGTCAACAATAGCATCACGATCGGTAATTCGTACAACAACTCCTTCTACAACTTCTTCTTGATCTGTTGAAATAAAAGTTTTAGTAACTAAATCTTCAAATTCTTGTAAATTTTTTTCATCAACAGCATCAATACCTTCTGAGTAATTGTGCCAATTGAAATTTGATAAAAATTCTTCTTGTGTTTTTAATAATTCAGACATATGCTGATAAAAATTTGTATTTTGTTTTTCGTGAGTTTCTTTAAGCGATAGAAAAACAAAAGTGTTTTACGTAAATTATTGATTTCCAAACGAAACTCTACTCTGCATTTTGGATTGCAAAAGTACTATTTTTTTGTGAGTCTACAACCAAAATTAAATTTTGTTTGAAATAATTAGTTTGTAATAGTTTGATATGCACCTACATTATTACTGATAGCCGTTCTTGGTTTATCTAAAATATCTTTTGCAGGATTTAAAGTGTTACCTTGTGAGATATCTTGTGTGGGCCAAAGTTTGTTTTGATTTGCGTTCTTAAACATTGGATTAAAAATTGTAGAATTTGTTGCAATATTTGAGTTTGAATAATGTGAACCATTAAAGTCATACAAACCAGAACCTGCTAATTGAGAATTAAATTTAATGACACAATTTGAAAATTGGTAATTAAAAACTCCTCCATTTTGTTGCAACGCTAATTCGGTTTGATTACTTCCATACAAAATACAATCAGTAAAATTAGACTGATTTAAAGGATTTGGCGGTGTCAATGTTCCGTCTTCGTTATCTAAATAATTTGTTAGTAATACTGCTTTTTGCTTACTATTATTGAAATTATTATTAAAAGTACAATGAAAAAAATTATAATCTCCTCCATAAGTTCCTGCAAAACTTGATTGTCCAGCACTATTTATAACTAAATTATATCCGTTTATTATTGCACCTCTAGCTAAAATTCCATAATTTGAACAATTATAAATCTGAGAATTTGAAATCGTAACTTTTGGTTGATAAAACGAAGCAATATCTAATGGTGGAACAAAAATTCCGATAGCAGCATTTTTTATAGTCAAATGATCAATGGTATTATTCATACTCGAAAAAATTAAAAGCGTTCCCCATTGTCCTGGTACATCTTCAAAATCTGGTTCTAACCGATCTGCTTCAAATCGAACTTCTCTGTCAATAGTTATTGCTCCTTGCGCATCATAATCTGATTTTTCGCCTACTATATTTAGCGTTCCTTGTTTATCAACAATCAAACCAGATGAGGCATGAAAATATACTTTTACTCCTTTATCTATTGTGAGTGTTTCTCCGTTTGGCACGAGAGCATAACCATATACTACATAAGGTTTTGCTTGAGTCCAATGTAATAAAGATCCAGATAGTTCATGACCTTCAATTCCTGTTTGTGAACCATTTAAATTTAATGTTTCTTTTATGCCGGTACTTAAAGGTTTGTCGGGATAAATAAAAATTGCATCTTGAATTAGAGTCACTAAATCTACTTGTTGTGGAGATCCATTGGTATTATAAAAGTCAATTGTATCTGTATACAAAAAATCGGTTGGATTTGCACTTGCCACATCGGTTGTAACCTCAATAAAAATAAATAAACTGTCTTTTGCCAAAAGTGGTACGTTAGTAAAAATTTTGTTTTGAGCCCCCACATCGCCTGTTAAACCATCGACAGTTATTCGATATTTAGACGCAACTCCTTTTCCAAGTTGGATTTTTGGAATAGAAATATCTTTATTTCCTCTGTTATAAACTTTCAATCTGTAAGTACTTGAACTAATGTTTGAAAAAACAGTATCTAAATATACAGTTTGTTTAGAAAATTCTAATCCACCTGAACTTGCTTCAAAAGCAAAATCTTTTCGACAAGATACTAAAGAAATGGATATCCCAATTATAAAAAACAAAAATACGTTACGCATGATTTAAACAAATTTGTGTAAATATATATAATAATTCCAAAATCATAAATATTAAATTGGAATAAGTCAAACGGAAATTTAACCTGTTTATTTTTCATTCTAAATGTATATTCAATAAATTTTAAAAATAGTATTTTTGTAAAAAAAAATATGCAATTTGATAAAGATAAAATGTTGCAACTTTGCAATGAGTGGTCAAAAAACACATTAATGGATACTCTAAATATAGAATATGTAGATGCAGGCGAAGATTATCTTGTTGCTACAATGCCAGTAAACTCTAGAGTTCATCAACCTATGGGTTTATTACATGGTGGAGCAACAGTTGCGCTTGCAGAAAGTGTAGGAAGTGCCGCATCGCTAATGTTTATAAATCCCGAAAAACAAGAAGTCAGAGGGATTGAAATTGCAGCAAATCATTTAAGAAGTAAACGAGAAGGTATTGTAAGAGCTACTGCAAAAATTATTCATCAAGGAAGAAGCATTCATTTATGGGAAATTAAAATTGTAGATGAGAATAATAAGTTAATTTCCCTTTGTAAATTGACAAATATGATTTTACCTAGTAAAGGAAGATGAGCGAATTGTTTAAAAAGGTCATCGACCATCAAAAAAAAGATTTGCCTTTTGTAATTTATTGTAAACCAAATTCTGAAAAAATAATTGCTCTTTTTCAAAAAACTAATTATTTGAATTTACTAAGTGATGATGAGAAATCTGGCTTTGCATTTGTGTCGTTTGATAACGAAAAGCGTTATTTAATTCCCGAAAATTGTTCTGATATTTATTACGAAAAAGTAGATTTTTCAGATTTTTATACCACAAATAATAATGAAAATTATTATTCTTCTGCTGAAAAAAAAGCATTTGAAAAATTGGTAGAAAAAGGGATTTCTGAAATTAAAAGCGGAAATCTTGAAAAAGTGGTTTTATCAAGAGAAATTAAAATTACTAATATTAATATTGATGTAGAATTGATATTTAAAAACTTAGTATCAAATTATAAAGCAGCTTTTAATTATTGTTTTTATCACCCAAAAATTGGTTTTTGGATTGGCGCAACACCCGAGCAATTTTTAAAAATAAATAAAAATCAAATTAAAACTGTCGCATTAGCAGGAACACAACTTTATAAAGAAAATCTAGAAGTTAAATGGAATAAAAAAGAAATTAAAGAACAAAAAATTGTTACAGAATATATAAGTAAAAATTTAAAAAAATATACCGATACTATTTCAATTTCTGATCCTTACAATTTTAAAGCTGGAAATTTAATTCATATAAAAACCGATATTGAAGCTATAATATATGACAAAAAAAACCTTGAATTAATTATTCAAAATTTACATCCAACTCCAGCCGTTTGCGGTTTTCCTAAAAAAAAGGCTAAAGATTTTATCCTCGAAAATGAAAATTATGATAGAGAATTTTATACTGGATATATAGGAGAATGGAAAAAAGATTTTGAAACTTTCAAAGAAGATCAAACAGATTTATTTGTAAACTTGAGATGCATGAAAATAGAAAATGAAATCATCAAAATATTTGTAGGTTGTGGCATCACTGAGGATAGTATTCCTGAAAATGAATTTGATGAAACAGAAAATAAATCTAAAACAATGCTTAAAATACTTAACTAAAATTTTATGAAACTAGATATACTTGCTTTTGGAGCTCACCCAGATGATGTTGAATTAGGTTGCAGTGGTACTATTGCCAAAGAAATTTCGATGGGAAAAAAAGTTGGAATTATTGATTTGACTCGAGGAGAATTAGGCACGCGAGGCTCGGTAGAGATTCGCAATTCAGAATCTGCAAAAGCATCACAAATTTTAGGCATTTCAATCAGAGAAAATTTAGACATGAGGGATGGCTTTTTTGTAAATGATGAGAAACATCAACTAGAAATTATAAAAATGTTGCGCAAATATCGACCCGAAATTGTGCTTTGTAATGCAATTGACGATAGACACATTGATCATGGTAAGGGAAGTAGTTTAGTTTCTGATGCTTGTTTTTTATCTGGTTTGATAAAAATTGAAACTACTTTAAATGGTCAAAATCAACTTGCGTGGCGACCAAAAATTGTATACCATTACATACAATGGAAAAATATAAAACCAGATTTTGTTGTTGATATTTCAGAATTTGTATCAATAAAAACTGAAGCAATAATGGCTTATAGTTCACAATTTTATAACCCAAATGAAGAAGGTCCTATAACTCCAATTGCAACAAAAAATTTTCTAGAAAGCATTCATTATAGATCGCAAGATTTAGGAAGAATTATTGGCGTAGATTATGCCGAAGGCTTTACTACCGAAAGGTATTTGGCAGTTAAAAGTTTGAGCAATTTAATTTAAATTTTATTTTTTATTTGATAAAACGAAGATTAATTCTATATTTGCACTCTCAATATAAACGGTGATTGTAGCTCAGTTGGTTAGAGCATCGGTTTGTGGTACCGAGGGTCGCCGGTTCGAGCCCGGTCATTCACCCAAAAAGTAAAAGTCTTGAAATTCTCAAGACTTTTTTTGTTTTTGTAATTTTTTTAAATAAAAAAACTCCAAATAATTTGGAGTTATCGTGAACTGATTTTTTTATTTAATAAATTCTATTTTCTGAACCTCTTCGGCATTTATACTATCAAAAAAACCCTGATCATTCATCCATTCATCACTAAAAACTTTACTCATATATCGAGAACCATGATCTGGAAAAATCCCAACAACAATACTATTTTTGTCAAATTCATTTTCGTCAGCATATTGCTTTATTGCTTGCATAACTGCACCAGAAGTATAACCTACAAAAAGTCCTTCTTTTCGTACTATTTCTCGAGCTGTATGTGCACTTTCTTCATCAGTAACTTTCATGAAATGATCAATCAAATCAAAATCTGTCGCTGTCGGAATCAAGTTTTTTCCTAAACCTTCAATTCTGTATGGATAAATTTCATTAACATCAAACTCTTTAGTTTCATGATATTTTTTTAAAACTGAACCAAAAGCATCTACACCTAAAATTCGTATACGTGGGTTTTTTTCTTTCAAAAATTTTGCAACACCAGATATTGTTCCTCCCGTTCCGCTACAAGCAATAAGATGTGTTATTTTTCCAGCTGTTTGCTCCCAAATTTCAGGGCCTGTTGTTAAATAATGTGCATCAATGTTAAGTTGGTTAAAATATTGATTTATATAAACAGAACCTTTTGTTTCTTCGTGCAAACGTTTTGCAACACTGTAGTATGATCGAGAATCATCAGCCGAAACATGTGCTGGACAAACATATACTTTTGCGCCAAGACTGCGCAACATATCGATTTTATCTTTTGATGATTTAGAGCTCACGGCTAAAATACAATTATAGCCTTTGATGATACTAACCATTGCTAAGCTAAAGCCAGTATTACCAGATGTTGTTTCTATAATGGTATCGCCAGGAGAAAGAATCCCTTTTTTTTCGGCTTCTTCAATAATATATAAAGCAATTCTGTCTTTAGAAGAATGACCAGGATTGAAAGCCTCAACTTTGGCATAAAAGTTTCCTTTTAAGTTTTCGGTAATTCGATTTAGCTTAATAAGAGGTGTATTTCCTATTAATTCTAGTACACTATTATAAGCTTTTATATCTTCTTTCATAAAGTAAATTAGTGATGACAACTATTGAAGTCTCTAAAATCTAAACTTTCTAACTTTGCAAATTTAATAATTATTTTTGTACTATTTTTTAATATTTTCTAAATCCAACAAAAAACTATGTTCTTTAGCCACTTCTTTCAAAGCTTCAAATCGTCCTGAAGCACCGCCATGACCAGCATCCATATTGGTATCTAAAAATAATTTTTTAGAATTTGTTTTATAAACTCTAAGTTTTGCAACCCATTTTGCTGGTTCCCAATATTGTACTTGCGAATCGTGAAGCCCCGTTGAAATATACATATTTGGATAATCTGTTTGCTTAACATTATCATAAGGAGAATACGACAGCATATAATCGTAATATTTTTTTACATTCGGATTTCCCCATTCATCATATTCACCTGTTGTAAGGGGAATTGTATCATCTAACATCGTTGTAACAACATCTACAAATGGAACTTGAGCTATAATACCGTTATACAATTCAGGAGCCATGTTTACAATTGCACCCATTAATAATCCACCAGCAGAACCACCCTCGGCATATAAATGTTCTGGTGATGTATATTTTTCTGATATTACAAATTTAGAACAATCTATAAAATCTGTAAATGTGTTTTTCTTTTTTAATAATTTTCCATCCTCATACCAGTTTCTCCCTAAATCTTCGCCTCCCCGTACGTGTGCTATTGCAAAAATAAAACCTCTGTCGAGCAATGATAATCGTGTTGTCGAAAAATAAGGATCGATATTTAACCCATAAGATCCATAAGCATAGAGTAAGAATGGATTTTTGCCAAAAAGTTTAATTCCGTTTTTATAAACCATCGAAATTGGGATTTTTGTTCCGTCAGTAGCCGTTGCAAATATTCTTTTTTCGGTATAATTATTTTTATCAAATTTTCCTCCTAAAACCTCTTGCTCTTTTAAAATAATTTTCTGTTTGGTTTTCATATCAAAATCTATTATCGAACTTGGCGTTGCTAAAGATTGGTAACTGTAACGCAAAGTTTGAGTATCAAAGTCAATATTTGTAGTAGTTTCTGCGGTATAAGTATCTATTTCAAAAGGCAAATAATATTCGTCAGAACCATCCCAAGGCATAATTCTAATTTTATTTAAGCCGCTAGATCGTTCAGAAATTACTAAATAATCTTTAAAAATATCAATTCCTTCTAACAAAACATCTTTGCGATGAGCAATTAAATCGACCCAGTTTTCCATTGAAGTTTTATCTTCCTGAGTTTTCATCAACTTAAAATTTGTAGCATCATCTTTGTTTGTTAAAACATAAAAACTATCACCATAATGCGAAAACGAATATTCTAATTCGCGCGTTCGTTTTTGAAAAATTTTAAACTTAGCATCTGGAGTTGACGCCAAAACTATTTGATATTCTGAAGTTAAAGTACTTTCGGATGAAATTATAAGATATTTTTTTGATTTTGATTTATAAATTGAAACATTGAAGGTATCGTCTTTTTCAAAATATACTAGCAAATCATCTTCGGGTTTTGTACCTAATTTGTGTTTGAAAATTCTATCAGATCGCAATGTAATCTCATCTTTTCTTGTATAAAAAATTGTTTCATTATCATTCGCCCAAGTTGCACCACCTGTAGTATTTTCTATTTTTAAAGGTAAAATTTCGTTTGTTTCTAAATTTTTAATTTGAATTGTATATTGTCTTCTAGAAACGGTGTCTGTCCCAAACGAAACCCATTTGTTATCCTCACTTATAGAAATTCCGTTTAAATTGAAATAGGTAAATCCTTTAGCCATTTCGTTACAATCAAAAATAATTTTTTCTGTTGCATCTAAACTCCCTTTTTTGCGAGAATGTATAGGGTAATCTTTCCCTTTTTCAAACCTTGTTATATAGTAATATCCGTTGTAAAAATAAGGAACCGACGAATCATCTTCCTTTATTCTAGCTTTCATTTCTTTAAATAAATTTTCCTGAAAATCTTTTGTGTGTGCGGTACATTGTTTGTAAAAATCGTTTTCTTTATTTAAATAATCAATAACTTCTGGATTTTCTCGATCATTAAGCCAGTAATAATTATCCTCTCTTATATGATTGTGTTTTTCTATAGTATGTGGAATAATTTTAGCTTTAGGCGGTAGTAAATTTGTACTCATAAATAAATTTAATATCAATTTAATCTACAAAAATAGAGCATCAAGTTTAGAATTAAATTTTATTATGATAAATTTATACATTAAAAATTAACAGCTAATTTGTAAATTTGCATCAAATTAAAAAATAATAATCATGGATTTAATGGGAATGATGGGAAAACTTAGAGATACCCAACTCAAAATAGAAGAAGCAAAAAAACGATTAGATACCATTTTAATAGATCATCAAAGCAATGATGGATTATTAAAAGTAACTTTTACAGCTAATACAGCATTAAAATCGATATCGATTGATGAAAAATTGTTAGAAGATAAAGAGCAACTAGAAGATTATTTGATTTTAGTAATCAATAAAGCCGTAGAAAAAGCTAGCGAAATAAACAAAAAAGAGCTCGATGCAGTCTCTAATATTGATATACCCATGATTCCAGGAATGGAAGATATGTTTAAATAAAATAATATTAAACCGCAAATTCAACTTTGTTTAGTTTTAAAATTTGCGGTATTTTTATGTATTTAAAATTCTATTTTGGTTAATGTTTCCATGACATACGTATGCATCACTTCTTTATAATCTAAATGAGTCACCATTCTCAATTTTCCCTGACCCATCGAGATGATTAAAATATTTTTTTGTTTTAATTTTTCAATCACTTGATTTTCTGTCAAATGAGATTTCACTTGAAAAATTAAAATATTAGTTTCCACAGGCTCTACTTTTTCTACCCACGATAATTTGCTTAAAACAATTCCAAGTTCTTTAGCTCTTTTATGATCTTCTTCTAGCCTTAAAATATTGTTTTGTAAAGCATACAATCCTGCCGCAGCGAGATATCCTGCTTGTCGCATACCACCACCTAAAATTTTACGAATTCGCATCGCTTTTTTAATTGTAACAGCGTCTGCTATCAAGACTGAACCCACTGGTGCGCCTAAACCCTTACTTAAACAAACCGAAATAGTATCAAACAATTGTCCAAACTGTTTCGGATGTTGCTTTTTTGCCACAAGCGCATTCCAAATTCGAGCGCCATCTAGATGATATTTCAAATTATGCTCTACACAAACCTGCTTAATTTTTTGCAATTCATCTATTTCATAACAAGAGCCGCCCCCTTTGTTTGTTGTATTTTCTATACTCACTAAACTTGTAAACGGAGAATGAAAATTCTCAGGATCATTAATGGCACTCCTCACTAAATCTGCAGTAATCAAACCACGATTTCCATTTACCAAATTACAAGAAGCGCCACTATTAAAACTTGCTCCACCACCTTCATACAAGTAAATATGCGAATATTTATCACAAATAATTTGGTCGCCAGGATTAGTATGCAACTTTAACGCTGTTTGATTTGCCATAGTGCCACTAGGGAAAAATAGCGCTCCTTCCATCCCAAAAAGGTTTGCAACTGTCTCCTCAAGCTCATTTACAGTAGGATCATGCTTAAAAACGTCATCTCCTACTTTTGCATTAAACATGTGTTGCAACATCTCGGCAGATGGTTTTGTAACCGTATCACTTATCAAATTTATTTCCATAATTTTATTTCTAAACTATTAATTTGGGCAAACCAGCAGTAACTGTTTTTCTAAAAAAGAAAAAAAGTTACTGCTGTCGGGCTTTACGTTACAATCTTTTATTTTTTTGCTTGCTTCGTTCCTCACAACCAAAAAAACAAAAGGATTTCCACTTCTATCCCTTTTGCAAAAGTAGCAACTCCCAGCAACATTGTTTCAAAAAAAATACTAAATTTGCACCAACAAAAATAAACTAATTTATGACAAATACCGAACAAATAAAAGGTATTGTAGAGCGTCTTGGTGCGTTAAGGAGGTATCTTTGACATTGATGCCAAGCAAATAGAAATTACAAACGAAGAAGAAAAAACTTTTTCTCCAAACTTTTGGGACAAAAGTAAAGAAGCAGAACTCATTGTTAAAAACCTAAGAACCAAAAAAAAATGGGTCGATGATTTTGATCAAGCAAAACAGTATGCAGAAGAACTTCAAATCCTATTCGATTTTTTTAAAGAAGGTTATGCTACCGAGCAAGAATTAGAATTGCAATTTGAACTTACAAACAACCATTTAGAAAATTTAGAGTTTCGAAACATGCTTTCAGACGAAGGCGACTCTCTTAGCGCAGTAATTCAAATTACTGCTGGAGCGGGTGGAACCGAAAGTTGCGACTGGGCTTCAATGCTAATGCGCATGTACATGATGTGGGCAGAAAAGCAAAAGTACAAAATAAAAGAACTCAACTTTCAAGAAGGCGAAGTAGCCGGAATCAAAACTGTAACGCTCGAAATCGAAGGAGACTTTGCATTTGGATATCTGAAAGGCGAAAACGGTGTACATCGTTTAGTACGAATCTCACCATTTGATAGTAATGCAAAACGACATACTTCATTTGCATCAATTTATGTTTATCCGCTTGTAGATGATACCATCGAAATAGAAATTAATCCAGCTGATATTGAAATAATAACTTCGAGATCTAGTGGGGCTGGTGGTCAAAATGTAAATAAAGTGGAAACTAAAGTTCAATTATACCATAAACCAACTGGCATACAAATTCAATGCTCTGAAACTAGATCGCAACAAGACAATCGGCAACGAGCTATGCAAATGTTACGGTCTCAATTATATGAAATTGAACTTAAAAAACAACTAGCGCAACGGGCTAACATCGAAGCCGGAAAAATGAAAATAGAATGGGGATCACAAATTAGAAACTACGTTATGCAACCCTACAAGCTAGTTAAAGATGTTAGAACGGGTCACGAAACCAGCAATATAGAGGGTGTTATGAATGGCGAACTAGATGGTTTCCTTAAAGCCTACCTGATGATGATGGGGCAAAATGAAGATTAGATTACTATTTATAGATTGAATTAGAATTACTGATAACAATAATTGTTGCTAAACCAGCAACTACAACTAAAATTCCAACAGGGAGTAAAGCTGTTTTTATAACTGAAAAATGTCTTTTTTTAATTTTAGTTATATCTTTTACAGCTATTGTTTTTTGTGAATTTTTGCTTTTATTTACCGTAATTGTACTGTCAGAAACTGATAACAATCTAACTTTTTCATAATCATTTGATTGTTGAATTTTGTATTTTTTACCTACAGCAAGCTCGCTGTCTTTGTCGATTAATCTATAGCTATAACAACTTTGTAAAAGAAATGAAAGTAGTAAAATGTATATTATTGATTTTCTCATGGGTTTTTTTAATTTGTAGTAACGATTTAGTATTTTAAGCACTCCATTTGATATCAAAACGACCATTTATAAAATATCTAATTCTGTAAATTATTTAGTTTTCTCAACTTAACCATAAACGTAGGCAAAAAAATCTGTTTGCAAAATAATATCTTATAATTGTTACTTTTTCTAGAGTTTTCATAAAACCAATAATACCCAGAGCCGTTATATGAGGTATCATATATTTTGGCATGAACATAATTTTGCATCTAGCCATCATTCAAATATAGTAAAATTAGTTTTCATGATATGTTAAACCACACACTATAAAAATTAGAATAAGTGTATCTTTGCAAAAAAAAATAAAATGCAGTTTTTGTTATATATTATTCTATATCCTTTGATTTGGTTGATTTCTATATTGCCATTTCCTGTTTTATATTTCCTATCAGATTGTCTGTATGTAATGATATATTATGTTATTGGATACCGAAAAAAAACGGTAAGAGACAACTTACTGAAAGCATTTGCTCACCTATCTGAACATGAAAGACTTTCTATCGAAAAAAAATCGTTTCATCATTTGTGTGATTCATTTTTAGAGATGACTAAAACTGTCACTATCTCAAAAAAAGAGATGGATAAAAGATATCGGTTTACAAATTTAGAAACCTACCTAAAACTCGAAAAAAAGGGAAAAAATATAGCCTTAATGTGCGCTCATTATGCAAGTTACGAATGGGCAGTTTCAATGAATAATCATATTAATTTTACTGGATATGCCATTTATAAAAAAATTGCAAATAAATATTTTGATAAATTAGTGCGTGACATCCGATCAAAATTTAAAGCAGTTTTAATCACTACCAAAGAAACAAAAGCAACAATAGAACACAATTATAAAGAAGGAAAATTTGGAGTTTATGGTTTTGCAAGCGATCAAACGCCGCGGTATTCTAAAAATTTACACTGGAATACTTTTTTAGGAATTGAAACCCCGATACATATTGGTGCTGAAATTGTAGCGAAACAATATGATATGAATGTTATTTTTTTGAAAACCAAGAAAGTAAAAAGAGGCTATTATGAGGCTACATTTGAGATTATGACCGAAGATGTAAAATCTGTTCCTAATTATGAATTGTCTGAACAATTTATGCGAAAAGTAGAAAAACAAATAATCGACGCTCCAGAATTTTATTTGTGGACCCACAAACGTTGGAAACATACCAGATAATCGCTACAGCATGCCATTATATTTCCTGATAAACCATTCGCTAGCTAGCGAAATTGCTATTAAAACCAAAAGCCAAATCCAATCGATAAGTGGTGTTTTAGTTACTATATTTTTCTGAATTGCCTTATAATTTGAATCATTGAGCAACATTTTTATCAGATTATCAATTTGGTTTGGGACAAAAACTTGCCCATCAGTTTGAGTTGCAAGTTGTTTTAATTTGACTACATCAGGATTTACAAATTGCTTTTCGATATCAAAGTCTAATATCTCAAAAGTACTAGAATATACTGCATTTGAGTTTAATTCTCTAACCAAAAAAGAATAATTTCCAGCCGAAAGGCCGTCAAGGTTTACCTTGAAACTATTGGTTGTTTTTAATAAATCGTATTTTTTTACTTGTTTTGATTTACTATTTGTAACCGTTATTGACAATCGAGCTTTATCATCAAACTCATAATTTTTATTAAAATATTGAGCTGTGATTTCAATAGCATCGCCCGAATTATAGAAGCGTTCATGATTAACTATCAATGATTTTTTAGAATCATTTGATGCTAAAAACTGAATAGTTTTGTCGATAAAAACATCATATTTATCAAATGCTTTTTTTTCTAAATAACTATGTGCGCGCCATTTCCAACTATTTTCTCCAAACAAAAATGCAGTTCTAATGCCCGAGTTATCCGATAAGGCAAACAATGGTTGGTTGGTTGCAACATTCCGAATTCGCGATGATAGTAAAACTGAAATATTTTCTTTGGTAGTTATTGTTCCAAACGGGTTTTCGAGCGGAGGAAAATTCTCAAAACCTATATCATCTATCGCAAACAAATTAAAATTTGACTCAAAACTTGCTAAATAATCTTCTTTTTGAGACGACATTTTAAATTCAAAAATAGATTGTTGTTGATTTAAAAAAGTAAAATCGGTATCGTTTCCAGTAATTATAAAAGTGTTGATTTTTAAATTTTTATTTGATTCAAAAACCGATTTAAACTCTGCCGTAGGTTGATATAAAATCAAAACATTAAACAAATTTAAATTACTAGTTTGATTGGGTTTGAGAATCGTGACTTTGCGTTGTGCATTTGTTTCTATACTTCGTTTTAAGGCCCCTAAATCTGGGTGATTTATAGATGATATTATAGCAACCTCACTTTTTTGATCGATAATTTGAACAGCAAATTTCTTAGAATTGTTGTAGGTATTTTTTTCAGATTCGTTAGAAGTAATCGATGCATTAAAAATTTGTAACCCAGTTTTATCAGCAGGTAAAAGTAAATTTACAACCTCAGATTTTTTTGCGGGCGAAAATGAAACACTCTGTTTAAAAAGAATAGTATTTCCGT
Organism: Flavobacterium sp.; assembly: GCA_025351785.1. Lineage (GTDB taxonomy): Bacteria > Bacteroidota > Bacteroidia > Flavobacteriales > Flavobacteriaceae > Flavobacterium. Next base: position 21,419 of record JANXVF010000118.1, on the reverse strand, counting down.
TTGAGATAACAAAATTTGCATTTATCGATTTAGTTCCAGCATATTGAATAAATACCTCAACTGGGAATTTGTTTTTATGAAAAGCATATTTGTTTACATTAATTTGATTGATTTTTATATCTAAATATGTAGTAGTATCGCCCACAATTAAAGGATAAACCTTGTTTTCTGGATTAAAACTAAAAACATAATCAGCACCCGAGGTTTGATTTCCGTCAGTTATTAAAACACTAGGATAGGTTGAATTTTTGTTGCGCTCTTTCAAATTTTTGGCAACTTTATCAATATCAGTTTGATTTCCTTTAAAATTTAACTCGTTAGCACCATCAATTGATTGCATATCGGTATCAAAACTAAAGGATTGAATATCAAATTTATTTTTTAAATCGTTGTTTGATATTAATTTAGTAAATAATTCTTTGGAAATTGTATTCGCTTTTAAATCGGAAATTGAACTAGAATTATCAATAATTATAGGTAGTGGCGTTTTGATAGTTTCAAACGAATTTCTAGTAATTATTGGATTTATTAATAATACTAAAATAGATACTAAAGTAATAAAACGAAGTGTTGCTAGGAGTAAATTTAACTTTGAACTACTCTTATTTTTAAAAAAATATTGAAAAAACGATAATCCACCCGCAAAAAAAACCGATAAAACTAGTAAAACTATTGTAATTGAATTCATTTTTAAAATTTAAATGTCTCGTTTTTTTGAAGTTTGATTAAACAAATTTCTGTAAATAAACTAAACATTAGGTGAGCATACCGCCATCTACATTCATGACCTGTCCTGTTACGTAAGAACTCATATCTGAGGCATAAAAAAGACAGGCGTTTGCTACATCTTCTGGTGTTCCTCCACGTTTTAGGGGAATCGAATCTCTCCAACCTTGCACTACATCTTCGTTAAGTTTGGCTGTCATTTCGGTTTCTATAAATCCAGGAGCAATTGCATTGCAGCGAATATTTCGAGATCCTAACTCTAAAGCCACCGATTTTGTAAAACCTATCATCCCAGCTTTTGAAGCGGCATAGTTAGCCTGACCAGCATTTCCCTTTACTCCTACAACACTACTCATATTTATAATTGAACCCGCACGATTTTTTAACATAGTTTTCTGTACGGCTTTTGTCATATTAAATACTGACTTTAAATTTATTTCGATAACTTTATCAAAATCCTCTTCACTCATTCGCATTAACAAATTATCTTTAGTGATTCCTGCATTATTTATCAAAATATCAATGGTACCAAACTCTGCTAAAACATCTTCAATCAGCTTTTGAGCTTCGTTAAAATTTGCTGCATTAGACTGATATCCTTTTGATTTGATGCCTTGAGCATTCAATTCATTTTCAAGAGCTAAAGCAGACTCTACAGATGAACTGTAAGTAAAAGCAATATTGGCTCCATGTTGTGCAAAAACTTTAGCAATACCGCTTCCAATTCCTCGGCTAGCTCCTGTAATTATGGCAACTTTTCCTTCAAGTAATTTCATACAATAGAATTTTTATTTTAATTTGTTGGTATGCAAATATATGAAATACAATTAAGTTATAATTGAACCTTAATAGTATAATTAATAAAAATGTAGCAACTTATAAACAAAAATTTAAGGCAAATAGAATCTTAAAAATTGCTATAAATTATATTTCAATTTGTATCATTATACTTTTTAAAAATGTGGTATTTTATAGCGGGACATCCTATTTATAATTGCAATTATCTATAAAATGAATTTTAGAAATCTAGCTAAATTTAATTTAATTGCTCTTGCACAAGCTCTAAAACTAATTTAAATTGATCCTCTTTAGTCAAATATGAGTTATCAATTTCAATAGCATCAGAAGCCATTTTTAATGGAGAATCTGAACGGTGTGTATCAATATAATCTCGTTTTTGAATATTTTCTAAAACAGCATCAAACGTTACAACATCTCCTTTGTGGGTTAACTCCTCGAAGCGTCTTTGAGCTCGAGTTTCTGGACTTGCCGTCATGAATATTTTAAGTTCAGCATCAGGAAACACAACTGTCCCGATGTCTCTTCCATCCATAACTACTGATTTATTTTTACCCATTTCTTTTTGTTGATCTACAAGTTTTGCTCTAACTTCGGAAATTTCTGCTATTTGACTTACAAAATTTGAAACCTTGAGAGATCTAATTTCGGTTTCTACATTTGAATTATTCATAAACATTTCAGCAAAACCCATTTCATCATTAAATTGAAATTGTAAATTGATATTTTTTAAACTCGAAATTAAAGTTTCTGAATCAAAAAAATCGTGATCAATATAACCATTTTGCATTGCAAAGTATGTTATCGATCTGTACATTGCTCCCGTATCTACATAAACATAACCAAGATGTTTTGCTATTTGTTTTGCCAATGTACTTTTACCAGTAGAGGAAAACCCATCAATTGCAATTGTAATTTTTTTCAAAATCTTATTTTTTTATAATTCTAATTTAATTATCCTGAAAATTTATTGTTAGTCCAAACAAACTTGTATTGCCTGCTAGCGAATATCTAGAATATGAATAATTGAATTTTAGATTGTTCATTTTTAATCCAAAACCGAGCGAAATTCCTGAAAAATTTCGTTGATCAACCACTCGCAATTCCTCGCCACGTCTGAAATTATATCCTAATCTTAAATTAAAGGCTTTTGTAGGAAACAATTCTGCGCCAAGAACTAAGTGTCGCAAAGCATTATTTATGGCTCCTACTTTTTCTGGAGTCGGGTCACCATCTATACTTCCTACTGCTCTATTGGGATTTGAAAAACCTATATTCCATTGTTGCAAATTTTCTAACGTTACATGCCAACGCAACGGTACATTTTCAACTTGTTGAGAAACTCCTATTAATATTTCGAGTGGCAATTTTTCTTGTGTTCCCGAATAAGTTGTTAATTGCGTTCCAATATTTCTAATTACTAAAGCCCAGTTTACATCGTTTCTTTCGTCGATAAATAAAGCTCCTAAATCTAACGCCGCTCCGTATGATTGATACGATTCTAGCGTTGAAGATATTAATTTTGCATTGCCACCCACATGAAAAGTAGAATTAGGAATATTATATCCATAACCTAACGAAAGTGCAATCTCACTACCTGTGAAAGTATTTGTTTTTACACCATTTTCGTCATATCCGTCAAATTTTCCGTAATTTACATAATTTATTCCTGCATGAAAAGTTTGTACATGTCTGTCATAAGTATAAGCATAAGAAGCTGTTCCATAAGTTACAGCACCAAAATAACTACCATAGTTTAACGCTAAATGATTATCCATTTCGGGATTTATTGTTGCAGGATTAAAATGAACTTGATTTACATCTTCATCATAAATTGTTATTACTTTTCCACCTAATGCCGCCTGTCTAGGCGATGTAACTAAACTTAAAAATTGATATACTGACTTACCTCCTATTTGACTGAAAGAAACCATCCAAAAAAGCAATAAAAAAATAGTAACTATTCTTTTTATCATAACAAAACCAACTATTTTAATAATATAACGCAAAAGCGAAGGTATTATTTTTTAACATAAAGCAAAAATGAAATAAAAAAAGACATAAGTTTGTTTTCTTATGTCTTTTTAAGATTAAATTTTACTTTTTAATCTAATATTTTGGCATTTTTTACCTTTTCTTTGGTAAGAGCAATATTGATAACTTCGTGCATTTCTTTTACATAATGAAAAGTAAGACCTTCTAGATAATTTGATTTGATTTCTTCGATATCATTTTTATTTTCTAGACACAAAATTATTTCTTTAATGTTTGCTCTTTTAGCGGCTAATATTTTTTCTTTAATTCCACCAACAGGCAAAACTTTTCCTCTCAAGGTAATTTCACCAGTCATAGCAACGCTTTTCTTTATTTTTCTTTGGGTTAATAATGATATCAACGAAGTTAGCATCGCGATTCCAGCACTTGGTCCGTCTTTTGGCGTGGCACCTTCAGGAACATGTAAATGAATATTATATTTATTTAAAATATCTTGATCTAAACCAAATAGTGATGCGTTTGCTTTTATATATTCCAATGCTATTGTAGCTGATTCTTTCATAACCGTACCTAAATTTCCAGTTAAGGTTAACATTCCTTTTCCTTTAGAAATTAGCGATTCAATAAATAAAATATCACCTCCAACAGACGTCCAAGCTAAACCGGTTACTACTCCAGCTACATCATTTCCTTCAGCTTTATCACGTTCTAATTTTGGTGCTCCCAATACTTTTTCAATGTCAGCATCTGTAATTTTAATATTATAGTCTTCCTCCATCGCAACCGATTTTGCTGCATTTCGAATCACTTGTGCAATTTTTTGTTCTAAGCTTCTAACACCAGATTCACGAGTATACCCTTCGACAATTTTTTCAAATTGTTTTTTACCAATAATTAAATGCTTAGCGGTTAATCCATGCTCTTTCAATTGTTTTGGAAACAAATGCTTACGAGCAATTTCAACTTTTTCTTCGGTTGTGTAGCCAGACATTTTTATAACTTCCATTCTGTCTTTTAAGGCAGGCTGTATAGTTGTCATAGTGTTAGATGTTGCTATAAACATAACTTTAGACAAGTCAAAACCCATCTCTAAAAAATTATCATAAAATTGATTGTTTTGTTCAGGATCTAAAACTTCTAATAAAGCTGATGAAGGATCACCTTGATTTGAAACCGATAATTTATCAATTTCATCTAATATAAAAACAGGATTTGATGATTTTGCTTTTTTAATACTTTGAATTATACGACCTGGCATTGCACCAATATAAGTTTTTCTATGTCCACGAATTTCTGCTTCATCACGTAATCCTCCTAAAGATATTCGCACATATTCGCGTCCTAAAGCTTCGGCAACCGACTTTCCAATAGAAGTTTTACCAACTCCTGGAGGACCGGTTAAACAAATTATAGGCGACTTCATATCGTTTCGTAATTTTAAAACTGCTAAATGTTCAATCATTCTTTTTTTAACATCGTCAAGTCCGAAATGATCTCTATCAAGAATTTTTTGTGCATTTTTTAAATCGAAGTTATCTTTTGAATAACTATTCCAAGGTAAATCTAAAAATAAATCTAAATAATTTCTTTGAATACCAAAATCTGGTGCTTGCGGATTCATGCGTTGCATTTTTGAAAATTCCTTTTCAAAATGTTTCTGTGTTTTATCATCCCATTTTTGAGATTTTGCACGAATTCTCATTTCTTCAAATTCTTGTTCGTTAGAAACACCACCAAGCTCTTCTTGGATAGTTTTCATTTGCTGATGAAGAAAATATTCTCGTTGTTGTTGATCTAAATCAAAACGAACTTTAGATTGGATATCGTTTTTGAGCTCCAACTTTTGAAGTTCAATATTCATATATCGAAGTGTTTCTAAGGCTCTTTCTTTAAGAACGTTGATCGTAATTAAATTTTGCTTTTCTTCGACTGACAAATTCATATTTGAAGAGATAAAATTTATCAAAAATGATTGACTCTCTATATTTTTGATAGCAAAAGTAGCCTCTGTAGGAATATTTGGGCTTTCTTTTATAATTTGTATTGCTAATTCTTTTATAGAATCTACAATAGCTCCAAACTCAGTATCATGTTTTCCTGGTCTTTTTTCAGCAACTTCCTTAACGCTGGCTCTTAAATAAGGTTTTTCAGATATGACGGCATCAATTTCAAAACGTTTTTTCCCTTGTAGAATAACAGTTATGTTTCCGTCAGGCATTTTTAAAACCCTTAAAATTCTAGCAACAGTTCCTACTTGATGAATATCATTTTTTGTTGGATCCTCATCTTCTTCATTTTTTTGAGCAACAACACCAATGATTTTATCACCAGCATTTGCTTCATTTATTAATTTTATAGATTTATCTCTCCCTGCTGATATAGGAATTACGACACCAGGAAATAAAACTGTATTCCGCAAAGGTAATATTGGCAAAGAAGCTGGTAACTCTTCATTACTCATTTCTTCCTCATCTTCTGGTGTTAAAAGTGGAATTAATTCAGCTTCTGAATCAAATTCTTGCAATGACAAGTTGTCAAAAGTTAGTATTCTGTGGTTAGACATATTATGTTTTAGAGTCAAAACGACTTTTAGATTAGCAATTTTATAATACAAATATAACATTTCAGATTTTCCTAATGAATAAAAATCGATGTACAACACAATTAAGTGAGTAAACTCGATATAAAGCATCTTAAAATCGATGAATTTAAAAACAATCATTATGCCACAAAAAAAAATCCGCCAACTTGACGGATTAATTTTTAATCATGAATATTTATTGTTTTGTATAAACTACTGAAGAATTTGAAATAATTTCAACTAGGGTTCCAGCATTTCGACTCAAAATATGATCGTTAGCAGTAGTAGCAACCAGCGTACTTCCTGCAATAGTAAAATTTGAGACAATAGTAACCCCATTTTCTACATATGTAAAAGTAACCATAGTACCACTAGAAACCCATGTACCAGTAACAGATGGATCAGTAAAACAAGTTACTGAATTTGCTGTAACCGAAGCTGTAATATCAACTCCTTTTGATGTGGCAGAAAATGTATTATCAGCATTTAGAATTAAATAATTGTTATTATAACAACTTGTTTCTAACATTTGATTGCTTGATGTTGTCCCATCGTTATTAAGGTCAGTCGCAGTAGAGGTATTGAAAGCAGTTTGTAAATATGACCCAACTAGCGGATTTACTACCGCAGGTATTGATGTATTGGTAAAACTAATATTCGTGAAAACTCCGTTTGTAATTTGTTTAGTTTGAGTAGAAGTAGTTGAAAGGTGACCAACAAAACTAAAGGTTCCACTAATTTTATTGGTAACTAAATTTAAACTTGAAATTGTTAAAGTTCCTGTGGGTTGAGCAGTATTTATATCATAGGCAGCGTAAATGTCTGGTGTTGAAGCATCTTGTTTGTAGGATATAGTTTGATTACCTCCTAACTGATTTACAACAAAAGTCCCTGTTGTTGGATTGATAAGCTGTATTCCAATATATTCTCCACTAGGTTTACTTCCAGTAATACTCAACACATTTACTCCGTTAATTGTTGAAAGGTTTCCTGTTGTTGCATCTGCTGAAAAATTTAATCCATCTATTGTTGCAGTAAAATTTCCGCCAGTAATACCGCCATTATTGGTGCCTCCATTATTAACAACACTGATATCTATATTCTGTTGATTTAACTGATTTAATAAAACTGGATCTACAGGTTCGTTTGAACAAGAAAAAAAAGAAAAAATTAAAATTAGAATCGAAAATATTTTTATGTTTTTCATGATGATTAATTTTCTTCAAATATAATTATTTTTTACTATTCCAAGTGATTTTAGGTACACGAGTTAATAAAAACACCCCTATTATAAAAAATAAGGCCAAAAATACAATTGCAAATCTTGGACTTCCTGTTATTTGATCTATAACTCCATAAACACACATACCGATAACGATACCTATTTTTTCAGAAACATCATAAAAACTGAAAAATGAAGCAGTGTCGCCAGTTTCGGGTAATAATTTAGAATAAGTAGAACGTGAAAGAGATTGAATACCACCCATTACTAATCCTACTAGAGATGCCATAATATAAAAATGAATTGGTAATGTAATGAAATAAGCAAAAAGACACAATAAAACCCAAAATGAATTAATGATGATTAATACCTTAATGTTTCCAAATTTAGCCGATGCTCTTGATGTTAAAAATGCTCCTAATACTGCAACTATTTGAATTAATAATATACAAATAATTAAACCAATAGTACTTTCTTCTTTATCTGTCCATAGAATTTCTTCTGAACCAAAATAAGTTGCAACCAACATTACTGTTTGAACGGCCATACTGTATACAAAAAAACTATTTAAATAACGTTTTAATGGTATATTAGTATTTAATAATTTCCATACTTTTTTTAATTCTGTAAAACCATTAAATAAAATAGCTTTGGTAATTTTCTCGTTTTTGTCATTCCCTTTTGGTAAAAAATAATAACTGTACTGACTAAAACCAATCCACCAAATCCCAACCATTATAAATGAATATTTCATTGCTTTCATTGAGGCTTCGCCAGAAGTTCCGGTTATGCCAAAAAGTTCTGGTTTCATTATCATCGCCAAATTGATAATTAATAAAATTACACTTCCAATATATCCTAATGAGTAACCTTTTGCACTGATTTTATCTTGTTGCTCTGGGTAAGCAATATCTGGCAAATAGGAATTATAAAACACTAAACTTCCCCAAAAACCAATTAATCCAAGAAAATAAAACAATAAACCAACATAAATATTTTCTAATGAAAAAAAGTACAAACCCATACAAGAAAACGCTCCCAAGTAACAAAAGAAACGCATGAATGTTTTTTTGTTTCCAACATAATCTGCAATTCCAGATAGTAATGGAGAAATAAATGCCACAACTAAAAATGCAAAAGCAGTTACAAAACTTATAAGTGCAGAATCTTTAATTTCTGTTCCAAATACATGAAGGTATTCTTGACCTTCGGGAAACAAATTTTTATAAAAAATTGGAAAAACAGCCGACGATATTACTAATGGATACACCGAATTTGCCCAATCATAAAATGCCCAAGCGTTTAATAATTTTTTATTTCCTTTTTCTAAAATTGGCATAATTTTATATTTATAGAATCAATTATTTGAATATTTACATAAAAAAACTGCCAATAAAATTGACAGTTTCAAATATACTCTTTTTTTATAATTTTAAATGTTATTTAAATGTTACCCCAAATTTTGCTGCTTCAGCTTTGGCTTCAGGAACTAGAGCTTTTAGTGCCGCAATTCGAGTTTCATCTGATGGGTGTGTACTCATAAATTCTGGTGGTTTATTTCCGCCAGCATTTGAAGCCATTCTACTCCAAAAAATAATGGCTTGATCTGGATTATATCCAGCAATTGCCATAAGAGTTAAACCTATTTTATCTGCTTCGCTTTCATGACTTCTACTAAATGGCAACATACCACCATATTGAGTTGCAGCACCATAAGCCGTCATTGCTAATTGTTGTGTTTCAGCACTTTTTCCTCCTGTTGCTAAAGCTACGCCTGCTCCACCAAGTTGTTGCAATAATCCTGCACTCATGCGTTGTTGACCATGATTTGCTAAAGCATGAGAAACTTCGTGACCTAAAACAGTAGCTAATCCTGCGTCATCTTTAGTTATTGGTAAAATACCCGAATAAACCACAATTTTTCCGCCTGGCATACACCAAGCATTAACTTCTTTACTATCGACTAATTTGTATTCCCATTGATAATCTTTTAAATATCCAGGCTGACCATTTGCATTTAGCCAACGCTCTGCTGCAACTTTTATTTTAGTTCCAACGTTTTCGACTCTTTTGGCGTCAGAAGTTCCAGTTATTACCTTGTTTTCTGACAAAAATTGCCCATATTGTTGAAATGCAGAAGGCAAAATCTCGCTATTAGAGACTAATGCCAATGTGTTTTTTCCTGTAAATGGATTTTGTGCACAAGAAATTATTAATGTTACAATACTTATTCCTAATAATAAATTGAGTTTTTTCATGATGGAATTTATCTTAATTTTCTTTAAATATTTTTTCGATTTCAAAGTCTAATTCTGGAAAAAGCGGACTTTTAATTTTTTCACCCTCGATACATGGTTTCAATCCTATGTATTTTCCATTTTTTAGTGTGTAAACAAAAATTGAATTTTCTGCGGGTTCTACAATCCAATATTCTTTGATTTTATTTTCTTCATATAAATCAAATTTTACTCCCATTTCTTTTTTAGAATTTCCGGGTGATAGAATTTCTACTACCAAATCTGGTGCACCTAAACAACCTCTGTCATCAAGCTTAGAAACATCACAAATTATACACAAATCAGGCTGAACCACTGTATGAACTTGCTCATCATTTGTGCTTTTTTTATAATCTATTAATCTAACATCGAAAGGTGCAATATACATTTTACAAGCTGTACCTCTAAAAACATCTCCAAATAAAAAAGTTAATTCTCTTGAAACTGTTTGATGTTTCCTACTTGGTGCTGGACTCATTTTAAGAATCTTTCCTTTTATAAGCTCTACCCTTTCAGAAAATTGCCATAATAAATAATCAGCATAAGTATAAGTGCCGTTTAAGTCTAGTTGGTCAATATTGGTTAGTATTTTGCTCATGCAAATAATAATTTTGTAAACAAATTTAGAGATTTATTCTCCAAAAATATGTAATTCAGTAAAGTCTTTATCTATTTGTAGTGAATTTTCTACAAAAATTAAACTTTTTAAAGAAACAGTTTCATTGTCAATTTCAATTTTATTAATTTTAAAAGGTAATCCTATTAGGTCAATTTTAATGGTTTGATAGTTTGTTTCAAACGTTCCTTCTTTATGTTGTGTTATAAAAAGTTCGTTTTCTTTTCCGTTTAAACTAAAGGTTTTATAGCTATATCTTCCTTTGTTATAGTCGTAACCATCTTGAGCATCTTCATAAACATACGATTTTTCTTTTCCTAATTTGTAATAAACTTCTAATGATAAATCGGGATTTTCAATTTGTCCAACATATTGTTGCACAGGATATTTAGGTACAATTGCTCCTTCTTTTATAAAAATTGGAATTTGATCAAAATCTGTAGGAACCCAAAGTTCTCGTTTTCCTTTAGAAACTTCGTTTGTCCAGAAATTATACCAATTTCCTTGTGGCAAATACATTCTTCTTCCTAAAGCATTTGGTTCAAGAATTGGACAAACTAAAATTTGATTTCCAAAAATAAATTCGTCGGTTCTGTAATGCGTTTGTGGATCTTCTTGATCAAAATATACTAAAGGCTTCAACATTGGAACTCCATCATTAACATATTGCCAAAACATGGTATATAAATAAGGTAACAATTGGTAACGCAATTCGACAAATTTTCTAGTAATATCAATTACTTCTTCGCCAAAACTCCATGGTTCTTGTTCGCCGTGATGACCAGAAGAATGGGTTCTACAAAACGGATGAAATACACCCAATTGAATCCAACGCGCGTATAATTCGGCTGATGGTTGTTCGGCAAATCCACCAATATCTGAACCTGTGAAACCCATTCCAGAAATTGACATTCGTTGCATTTGAATGTTTGCAATCCATAAATGCTCCCAAGAAGCAACATTATCGCCAGTCCAAGATGAAGTATATCGTTGTGCTCCAGAATAAGCAGAACGCGTAATTACAAAAGGTCGTTTTGGATAAGCAAATCGTTTTACACCTTCATAAGTTGCTCTTGCCATTTGGGTTCCATAAACATTATGCGCTTTTCTGTGGCTACAATTGTTTCCATCAAAATTATGGCGCACATCTAGTGGAAAAGTTTTGGTTGGAACTTCCATAACTGCTGGTTCGTTCATATCATTCCAAACACCTTTCACTCCTACTTCGGCTACTAATTCTTTAAATAATCCTGCCCACCATTCTCTAACTTCGGGATTGGTATAATCTGGAAAATTACATTCGCCAGGCCAAACTTTACCTTTCATATATGGTCCATCGGCACGCTTACAGAAATAATCTTTTTCTAAAGCTTCTTGATAAACCGAATATTCTTTATCTATTTTAATTCCTGGATCTATAATTACGACCGTTTTAAATCCGTCTTTAGCCAATTCGGCAACCATTCTTTTCGGATCTGGAAAATATTCTTTGCTCCAAGTAAAACATCGAAAACCTTCCATGTAATCGATATCAAGATAAATAGCATCGCAAGGAATTTGAAGTTCACGAAATTTACCTGTAATTTCTTTTACTTTACTTTCTGGAAAATAGCTCCATTTGCATTGATGATAGCCCAAAGTCCAAAGTGGTGGCAATTCGGGTTTTCCTGTTAAATGAGTGTAAGTTGTAACTACATCGCTCATTTTTGGACCATAAATAAAGTAGTAATTCATTTCGCCACCGTCAGCCCAAAAACTTGTAACACCTTTTCTTTCATTTGAAAAATCAAAATAAGAACGAAACGTATTATCAAAGAAAATTCCGTAGGCTTTGTTGTGATGCAATCCTATGTAAAAAGGAACAACTTTATATAATGGTTCTTGATCTTTTTGGAAAGCATATTGATCGGTTGCCCAATTTTCTAATCGTTTTCCTTTTAAGTTTAGATGTGTTGCTTTGTCTCCAAGTCCGTAAAAACTTTCTCCGTCGTGAGACATTTTACTCATTTTGACAATATTTCCACCAAATTCGTAGCTTTCTTCCCAATGAAAACCAATTTCGTCTTCAAGAATTGCAGTTCCGTCAAGTTCATAAATTCCGACACGTAAATCGTGTTTTTGAACCACAACAAAAACTTTTGAGGTTTTGATTCTGTAATGATCGACTTCCTCTAAAACTTCTAGTACATTATAACCATGAGATTGTGATTTATCAATTGCATAGGAAAAATCGTTACTAAAATATCCTTTAACAGTAAATCTAAAACGAATCATACTATCGCGAAGAACGGTTACTTTTAGAATAACATTGTTGTCTGTATGAAAGTCAATCGAATCAACTTCTTGTTTGTAAGATATAATTTTGGAAGGAAATAAATCGCCTTTATATTCAAGTTCAGTATTTATAATCATGAGGTTAATTTTATGATAAGTTGCGAAAATACAAATGTTGCAACGAATTTTCTAAAGTAATTTTAGATGTTTTTAACTATTACGTTTGCGGTTACTTATAATTTAAAAACCATTACGACATTAAGGAAATTAAGATTTTACTTTGAAGATAATTCTTAATGAAACTTAATATTTTAATGGTAAAATAATCTATCCTATTTTAAAAACACAAATTCCTAAAGGCGGAAGCACAATTTCGGCTGAAAATTCTCTACCATTCCATGATTCTTTTTCTATTTTTATTGGTTTTGCGTTGGTTACTCCGCTTCCGTTGTATTCTATTTTATCAGAGTTGAAAATTTCTGTTAATTTACCTTTTGTAGGCAATCCAATTCTGTAAGTTCCATGAACAACTGGCGTCATATTGCAAACAACAACAAGATTTTCTTTGGCAGTATTCCCTTTTCGGATATATGAAAAAACAGAATTTTGATTATCTGAGTAATTTATCCATTCAAAACCTTCGGCTGAAAATTGTTTTTCGTACAACGCTGGATTGTTTTTGTACAACGCATTCAAGTCGGTAATACATTTTTTTATTCCGTCGTGGTAGCCAAATTGAAGTAAATGCCAATCTAGACTTCCTTCAAAATTCCATTCGGATGATTGCCCGAATTCTGCTCCCATAAACAATAATTTTGTTCCTGGATGCGTAAACATATATCCGTAAAGTAAGCGTAAATTTGCGAATTTTTGCCATTCATCACCAGTCATTCTACCTTGAATTGAATGTTTGCCATAGACAACTTCATCATGAGAAAGAGGCAACATAAAATTTTCACTAAATGCGTAGGTCATTGAGAAAGTCAAGTCGTTTTGATGGTATTTTCTATACACACTTTCTTTTTGAAAATATTGTAAGGTATCGTGCATCCAACCCATCATCCATTTCATTCCGAATCCTAATCCGCCAAGGAAAGTTGGTCTAGAAACCATTGGAAAACTAGTGCTTTCTTCGGCAATAGTTTGCACATCTGGAAAATCGGCATAAACTGCTTCATTAAAATCTTTTAAGAAAGAAATGGTATCTAAATTTTCTCTTCCTCCATAAATATTTGGTTCCCATTCGCCTTCATTTCTAGAATAATCTAAATATAACATTGACGCAACAGCATCAACACGAAGTCCGTCGACATGGTAATTTTTTAACCAAAAAATAGCGTTACTAATTAAAAACGAACGCACTTCATTGCGACCATAATTAAAAACTAAACTCTTCCAATCGGGATGATAACCTTTTCTTCTATCAGGATGTTCGTATAGATTAGAACCGTCAAAAAACCCTAAACCGTGAGCATCATCTGGAAAATGCGATGGAACCCAATCCAAGATTACTCCAATTCCTGCTTGGTGCAGTTTGTCAACCAAAAGCATGAAATCTTGTGGTTTTCCGAAACGTGATGTTGGTGCAAAATATCCAACCAATTGGTAACCCCAAGATGGATCGTAAGGATATTCCATAACCGGCATGAACTCGACATGAGTGAAACCAGTTTCTTTTATGTAAGAAACTAATTGGTCTGCTAGTTCTAAATAAGTTAAAAACTTACCATCGGAATTGCGTTTCCATGAACCAAGATGTACTTCATAAACTGAAAATGGTTTGTCTAATCCGTTTTTATCTTTTAGGGTTTCCATCCATTTGGTGTCTTTCCATTTGTAATCTAAATCCCAAATTACTGATGCTGTATGTGGCGGATGTTCACAATATAATGCAAACGGATCGGCTTTTTCGGTAATGATGCCACCGTTATTGGATTGAATTTTATATTTGTAGGTTGTACCTTTGTCAACTCCAGCAATAAATCCTTCCCAAATTCCAGAACCATCCCAACGAACATTAAGTTGGTGTTCGCCTTGCACCCAAAAATTGAAATCACCAACTACAGAAACGGAACGTGCTGACGGTGCCCAAACGGCAAAGTAAACGCCTTTTACGCCATTGACTTCTGTGAGATGTGCACCTAGTTTTTCGTATAATCTAAAGTGTTTTCCTGCTTTGAATAGGTCGATGTCAAAGTCGGTGAATAAGGAATGTGGTTGTACTTGGTTCATTTTTTATGTAAATGTTTTTTTTTGCAAATCGTTGCAATTGATGTTGTTAGCGTTTAAAGAATTTTGATTTTGTGTTCCCTCGACTGCGCTCGGGATGACATATTGTGCAATTAATTATGTTTTATCTTAATTATTTATGTTTTAACTTTATAAGAACTTTTTAATCGGAATTTGAATTTGACTGCAAAATAGGAATATTTACGTGAACTATCATCCCGAGCGCAGTCGAGGGAACCAAAATAAATAAATTTATGGTTTATATTTATAATGTGTTGCATTTCTGCATTCTGCTAATGTTTCAATCATATCAAAATCTCCTTTTATTAATGCTTCTTTTTTTTGTTTTGACTATCCTTTTAATTTTTTTTCAAAATAAATAGCTTGTTTAGGTTCGGTGAAATCTTGAAACCATTCTAATATTACTGGTCTTTTTCTAAATGTGTATGCGTTTGTTAATTTGCCGTCGTTGTGCTCGTTTACTCTTCTTTCTAAATCATTTGTTATTCCTACGTAGAGCGACTTGTCGTTGCATCTTAAAATGTAAACGTAATAGAATTTCATTTTTCTTTATATTATATTTCTTTCTTTGTGTTCCCTCGACTGCGCTCGGGATGACAAACCTTGCAATTAACAACATTTGTTCTAAATTCAAATTTTTCTTTCATTTGAATACTATTTTCTATTCAATACATAACCTAAAATAGCCCCGATTGTAGTGGAAATCCTATTATTGCGATTTAACAAAGTTGATTATGAGATTGCTTCGTTCCTCGCAATTACAGATTGGAACGGAAAGCGGGAATATGGATTGCTAAAATACCCAAGCCATTCGCTTCTAATATCCCATAATAGTTTGAATGCCTCGCAACGGAATTACTGCCCATCGTGGACGAGAATTGAGTTCGTAACCCAACTCGTAAACTGCTTTTTCGAGAATGCAATATTTTAATAAAAAGTTAATTTCGTGACTGTAACCTATATTCAAATTGCCCGATTGTGCTTTTTCGATGTAGGTTTCTAGGAATGTTCCGACCATGTATTTAAAGAGCAATTCTCCAGCTTTGAAAAGTTCTTCTTGTTCATAAGGATATTTATCGGCGTTGTTGAAAATGGTTGCGTAAATGGCGTAATGAAAGGAACGGAACATTCCGGCAACGTCTTTTAATGGTGGTTGTTTTACTTTTCTGTCGCGGATTGTACTTTCGGGTTCGCCTTCAAAATCAAGTAGATAAAAATCATCTCCGTTGACCAAAACTTGTCCGAGATGATAATCGCCATGAATTCGGATGCGTTCAGATTTCATTTTTGTCCAGTCGAAATCTACAAAATGCTTACGAATAAGTTTCTTGTTTTCTAGAAATTGATGTGCTAAATCGAGTGCCATTCCGTCTAGTTTATGCAAACTGTTTTCGATAATATTCAATCGGTTTTGAAACTGATACAACAAACGATTTTTTAACCAAACGGTATAATCGCCGTTATAAGTTGTTGGTGTAAAGGCTGTTTCGTGTATATCGCTTCCTAATGCAATGTGCATTTCGGCAGTTCGCAAAGCTAATGTTTGAATTCTTAAAAAGAGACTCAATCCAACCCAATCAATAATTTCCGGAGGAATTTCGTTTATTTTTAATCGCTTGAATAAATCTACATTTGGAAGTTTATCAATTTTGATTTTTTTCTTATGCAAATTTTCAAAAACACCGTCAATTTGCTCTAACATGAATTTCCAAGCATCTCCTTGATTGGGAACCAACTCTTGCATTAAACCTAAAGTTATATTTCCTTCGGGCAATGCTAAATTGATACTTCCCGTGTAGGCTGGCGTATTTTTGAAGTGCATTCTGTCGGTAAGGAATCGGCTGATTTCATAGTCAGGATTGGTGCTTACATAAATACGACGGAAAATTTTTAATACATAATCATCATTATAAATTATAGAAGTATTGCTTTGTTCAACACCCATAAATTTTGATGATTTATATTCGGTTTCCTCAAGCAACGAACCTTTGTGAAAGACTAATTTATCTGTATTTTTATCTTTGGAATTGATGATTTTTTCAAACAATAATTTTCTGAAATCATCTTGATGAAGCGCATCAACCAAAAAACCATTTATTTCTCCAAATTTCACAGGAGCTATGATTGTATTGGTATCTAACTCTTTCTCTTCCATAAAAGCAAGTGGCATAAAATAATGCTGATAAAAAGCTTCCTTGAAATTTACTTCTAGCAAAACGCCATAATATGTATTTTTTTTAGACGTTATTTTAAAATGATCTACGACTTCAATATATTTTAACGTACTTGCTTTTCCGCCATACCATCGTTTATTGATAATATAATTTTCGAGAATATCTAAAGAAAATATTTTAATAAATTCGTCGTCAGAAAAGGCGTTTTTCCATTCACTTTTAAATACAAATGGAGCTGAAAAAGTATCTTGATTATCGTTTTTCATGATTATTTTTGAATTTTAAATAAATGGAAAGGTAATGTTGGATGCAATTCTACAAAATTCCATTCCTTATCCCAAATGTAACTATTACCAGTAATTAAATCAATAACTCTAACTGAATGTCCAACATGAATTCCCAATGATTTTAGTGGTAATCGAACCATAGCCTGTTTGACGTAATATGCATCTAAACTTGCAATCATCAAGGTTTCATTTTCTTTGTTATCGTCATATTTATAGAAAGCAATAACTTGATCGTTTGTTGTATCACAAAACTCAATATTATTGGTTTGTTGCAGAGAAGATTGCTCTTTTCTAATTTGATTAATTTTAGAAATTAGCAATGTGATTTTATTTTCTTTGTTCCAATCCCAAAGTCGAATTTGGTATTTCTCACTATCCATATATTCTTCTTTCCCTGGAATAGCATCTGAAACCATAAATTCAAATATTGGTCCGTAAATTCCAACAGATGAACTTAATGTAGCCGCAAGAAAATATTTTTGTAAGTGTGTGCTTTCGTTTGCACCTTGCAAAGCAAAAGGATTAATATCTGGTGTATTGGGCCAAAAGTTTGGGCGGAAAAATTCCTTTTGATTTGTTTGGGTCAGTTCAGTTAAATACTCTTCTAACTCAGCTTTAGAATTTCTCCAAGTATAATATGAATAAGATTGTGTAAAACCTTGTTTAGCTAATTCTTGCATGATTTTCGGACGTGTAAATGCTTCTGCCAAAAACAAAACGTCTGGATGTTTTTTCTTAATTTCTCCAATTAACCAACCCCAAAAATAGAACGGTTTTGTGTGTGGATTATCAACACGGAATACTTTAATTCCAAATTCTTCAACCCAATATAATGCGCAATCTAAAAGTTCTTTCCACAGATTTTTCCAATCATCACTTTCAAAGTAAATTGGCAATATATCTTGGTATTTTTTTGGAGGGTTTTCAGCATATTGAACTGTTCCATCAGGGCGCCATTTAAACCATTGCGGAAATTCTTTTACATAAGGATGATCTGGCGCTGCTTGAAGTGCGAAGTCCATAGCTACCTCAATTCCAAGTTTTTTTGCCGAATTTACTAACGATTTAAAATCATCAATTGTTCCTAATTCTGGATGAATTGATTTATGACCGCCATATTGTGAACCGATTCCCCAAGGAGAACCAACATCACCACGATTAGCATCTGTTGCATTGTTTATTCCTTTTCTATTCACTTCACCAATAGGATGGACTGGAGGAAAATATAAAGTATCAAATCCCATTTTGGCAACTCTTGGAAGTAATTTTTCACAGTCTTTAAAAGTACCGTGCTTTCCTAATTCGCTTGAAGCTGAACGTGGAAAAAACTCATACCAAGTACTAAAAAGTGCTTTTTTTCTGTCAACATAAACTTTTAATTCTTGTGATTGATTTGCTAGAAATTTAGTTGGATATTGTTTAAAAATTGATTTTAGTTTTTCTGATGTAGCTTCAACGATAGCTTTATCGTAGCTCTTTGCGTCAGAAAACAATATTACTACTTCATTCAAATATTTTTTATCTGATACTAAAACTTTTGATAACAAAGGTTTTATATATTCTACTCCTTCTAATAATTCAGATTTTACATGTTGGTTGTCTGCTATTTTTTTTCCTATTCCGAATTGCCAATTTAAAGCATAATCTATCCAAGATTCAACAAAATAAGAATAAAAACCTTGCTTTTCAACTGAAAAAGTTGCTTTAAAAGCATCATTTGATAGCGCATTCATTCGAGTTTCACTCCATTTTTTGTCTTTTTCATGTTTGAACTGAACTACTGCTTCCATCACATCGTGTCCGTCTGATAAAATATCTGCTGTAACATTCACTTTTTGTCCTACAATTCTTTTAATAAAAAATGTACCATTGTCCAATTGAGGCAAAACATTTTCAATTATTACTCGTTTTTGATTTAACATTTTAAGTTATATTTATGATGTCCTAATTTACAAAAAAAAATAATATATCAAAAATTGCATCAAAAATTATTGAAATGGCAAAAAAAACTAAAATTCAAGCACAATCATTGAAAATTCCTAAAGTAATTATCATTACTGCTAAATTTTTAGAAGTAATTTCTTTAAAATTAGTAACTCAATTTGCCGCAAAATTATTTACAACGCCAATAAAACATAAAATTCCGAAACGAGAATATAATATGAACGAGCAAAGCAAAAAAGAAACTGTTTTTATTTCATCCATAAATAAAGAGATTGTTGTTTATCATTATGGGCAAAGTAATAGAAAAATTTTGTTGGTTCACGGTTGGTCTGGCAGAGGAACTCAATTAGTAAAAATTGCTGATGAGTTAATCAATAATGATTTTTCAACTATTAGTTTTGATGCACCAGCACATGGAAAATCTAAAGGAAATTCAACAATAATGATTGAATTTATAGCATCAATTGTTGAATTGGAAAAACAATTTGGTCCATTTGAATATGCTATTGGTCACTCTTTGGGAGGAATGTCAATTTTAAATGCTATTAGAGAACATTTTAAGGTAAAAAAAGCTGTAATTATTGGAAGTGGCGATATTATTCAAGATATAATAGATGATTTTATAAAAAAATTAGAATTAAAATCTGAAATTAGTACAAAATTAAAAGTCCTTTTTGAAAAAAAGTATAATACCGAGATGGATTTTTATTCTGCATCAAGATCGGCAAAAGAAATTAGTACCCCAGTTTTAATAATTCACGATGAAAATGATGATGAAGTAAATGTGAAAGCAGCTTACAACATTCACAAAAATCTAATAAATTCAGAATTAATGATTACTAAACAATTAGGTCACAGAAAGATTTTAGGAAACGATGCAGTAATTAAAAAAATTGTAGCATATATAAATGAATAAACTATGAATTTATTTGAAGACCATAATTGGGTTGAAAAATTAAAACCTTTACTTGAAAAATATAAAGGTAAAAAACATCCTTTGGATTATGAAAATTTATATCAATTGATGATTGCCGTAATTTTATCAGCTCAAGATTCTGATGCTAATATTAATAAAATTGCTCCTACTTTTTTTAAAGCATTTCCTAATTTAGAATCGCTAAGCACCATTGAACCTATGTATTTATATCCGTATGTAAATAAAGTTCGAAATTTCAATACCAAGTCAAATTGGATTATTGAAATTGCTAAAACCTTAAAAAGTGATAAAAACATTCCAACAAATCTTGATGATTTAATTGTCCTAAAAGGTATTGGAAGAAAATCGGCAAATGTAATTATAAGAGAAATGAACGTTCCTGCACAAGGAATTATTACAGATTTACATGTTATAAGAGTTGCGCCAAGAATTGGTTTAGCCTATGATTCAAAAGATGGAAATAAGATTGAAAAGCAACTAATGCAAGTTTTACCTAATGAGATTTGGAGTGAAATTGGAATGGCAATTTCCTTTTTAGGGCGTGAAATTTGCAGACCAACAAATCCTAAGTGTATAGAATGTCCGATTCAAAATAATTGCAAATACATTTTAAAAACGCTATAAATAAAATGTAATAAACAAATTCCAATGTATTCATAAGTTATATTGCCAACTTTTGAATAATAATATTTAGTAAAATTATTTGAGAAAGAATTAGGAGATAAAACTGGTTGGGATAATAGTTAAAATTCATAAATACATAATACAATAATTAATTTAGCAAAGGACTTACGTTGGGACTTTACTAAATATCAAATAAGAGATTTTTTAAAAACAATTTCTCCTCAAAAATTAAAGTTTACCTCTTTTAATTTATTTGGCGTTCAATTTTTTTTTACACCTCATGATAAATAATCTGATTTATTTATTTATGCCTTATCATTGATTTACATAAATATATAGTTTTTGAGTTATAAAGTGTTTTTGCTCATATGACGATAGTATTAGGTTAAAAAAAAACCAAAAGCCTATCTATAATTGATTTTTTAATTTGTTTGCGATTGTATTTATGTTATAAAGTTTATTAAATAAAAAAGACAATATTCTGATGCTATTGAAGAAATAAATTTTAAAAATATTAATTCACTTTAAAAGAATATTATAACAAAACACCCTACTCAAATATATGAATAGGGTGTTCAATAAAAAAAGGCGGTGACATACTCTCCCACAAAATTGCAGTACCATCTGCGCAGTCGGACTTAACTTCTCTGTTCGGTATGGGAAGAGGTGAGCCCCGACGCAATAACCACCTTAAGATTTAAGTGATTAGTTTTTA